>JALNZF010000005.1 GCA_023229435.1 Nitrospirota bacterium | reverse complement strand
CATGCCCTGATACGGAAACTGCCTGCCGTAGAGACCCTTGGCTCGGTAACCTACATCTGTTCCGACAAAACGGGCACGCTCACCTTGAACAAGATGACGGTGGAGGAAGTGTATGTTGACGGCAACGTAGTTCGGAGTGCGGAGCTCGGAGTGCGGAGTGAAAAGAACGATGATCCAAAAGTGCTTACTCCACACACCGCATTCCGCACTCCGCATTCGCTTCTCATGACCGCTCTTGCGCTCAGTAACGACGCGCAGACTGGCGCTGACGGCGCTGTTATCGGCGATCCCACGGAAATCGCGCTCTACGACATTGCAAAGAAACAGGGTTTCGAGAAAAAAGAACTGGAAAAAGAGTTCCCCAGAGTGGCGGAAATTCCGTTCGATGCCGACAGAAAGTGCATGACGACTTTTCATGCGCGCCCTGAAGGAGGATTTGCTTCTTTTACCAAAGGGGCAATAGATGTTCTGATCGACAAGTCGGAAAACATTTTAACCGCGAAGGAATTGAGGGCTGTTGATAAGCAGGAGATCAACGGGGTGAATGACCGGATGGCGGCGGACGGCCTGAGAGTCCTCTGTATTGCAATGAGAGCGTGGGACGCCCTGCCTGCCGATATGTCCCCGGGGAATGTTGAGACCGGTCTGACGATCATCGGTCTTACCGGCATGCTGGACCCGCCCCGGGAAGAAGCCGGGGAAGCGGTCGCCCTGTGCAAGGCAGCGGGGATAAAGCCGGTCATGATAACCGGCGACCATCCCATCACCGCGCGGGTAATAGCCCAGCGTCTGGGCATTGTAGACGACGATCCAAAAGCGCTCATGACCGGACAAGAGCTGGAGAAGTTATCACTAGAGGAATTTGAGGCAAGGGTCGAGCATATCCGGGTATACGCGCGGGTCGCGCCCGAGCAAAAACTGAAAATCGTAAAAGCACTCCAGGACAAAGGCCAGTTCGTCGCCATGACCGGGGACGGGGTTAACGACGCGCCAGCATTAAAGCGGGCGGACATCGGTGTTGCCATGGGCATCACCGGAACGGATGTATCAAAAGAAGCCGCCCACATGATCCTTCTGGATGACAATTTCTCCACTATCGTAAAGGCAGTGAGGGAGGGGAGAAAGATCTACGACAATATCAGAAAATTCATCAAGTATCTTCTCACAACGAATTCAGGAGAGATATGGACCCTCTTCCTTGCGCCTCTGGCAGGCCTGCCGATACCCCTGCTTCCGATCCATCTGCTCTGGATCAATCTGGTGACGGACGGGCTACCCGCCCTCGCCCTGTCCGCGGAACCTGCCGAGGGCGATGTTATGAAAAGACCGCCGCGGCATCCCAAAGAAAGCATCTTCAGCCACGGTCTCGGCGCCCATGCGATATGGGTGGGTCTCTTAATGGCCGGCATCGTCCTTTTTGTTCAGGCCTGGTCCATCAAGACAGAGCATGCTCACTGGCAAACCATGGTATTTACCGTGCTCTGTCTGACCCAGCTCGGGCATGTTCTCGCCATACGATCGGAAACAGAGTCCTTGTTCACGATCGGGATATTCTCCAACATATACCTCCTCGGCGCGGTCGTGTTGACTTTTGTTCTTCAGATGGCCACGATCTATGTGCCTGTGTTAAACCCCATATTTAAGACAGAGCCGCTGACGCTGAATGAGCTGTTGTTCACCCTTGCATTGTCTTCAGTGGTCTTCTTTGCCGTGGAACTCGAAAAACTCATAAAGCGGCGGCAGAGCAGACAGAATGCCGTTGAGGCTTAAGAGGAAAGACGGCGTGGGGAATAAGATTCCGGTTGATATTTAATCAATAAAAATCCTCGCTGCTCTGTATCGGGGTATAACGATGTGAGAACGGACCTAAGCATGCAAAGACGGGACATGCTAAAATAATCATAATGAAAAGGAGGCAAGAAATGCGCAGAGTCATTTACTTTTTACTTACAAACGTCGCTATTCTGCTGGTCTTAAGTACGGCAATGAGGATTTTTGGTGTAGAGCCGTATCTTACAGCATACGGACTGAACTACCAGTCACTGCTCATATTTGCGCTCGTGTTCGGCATGGGCGGCTCATTTATAAGCCTTGCCTTGTCCAAATGGACGGCAAGGAGGATTTCCGGCGCGCAGGTTATAAAAGAGCCCGCAAACGAGACGGAAAGGTGGTTTGTAAGGACCGTGTCCGAACTGGCGGCAAAGGCGAATATCGGAATGCCCGAAGTCGCCGTTTTTCCCTCGGATGACATGAATGCCTTTGCAACCGGTATGCGCAGGGACAAGTCCCTGATCGCCGTATCCTCAGGACTTCTCGGGAGGATGGACAGGGAAAAGGTGAAGGCCGTTCTTGCCCATGAGGTGGCCCACGTCGCCAACGGTGATATGATTACCCTGGCGCTGATTCAAGGCGTGGTGAACACCTTTGTGCTTTTTCTGTCCCGCGTAATAGGACATACCATTGACAAGGTTGTATTTAAGAATGAACGGGGACACGGCCCCGCCTTCTGGGTTACAACGATTATTGCCGAGATAGTCCTTGCTGTTTTAGCCTCGATAATCGTCTTTTACTTCTCAAGAAAACGTGAATACAGGGCTGACTCCGGCGCCGCGGCGTTCGTCGGCAAAAAACCGATGATAGGAGCGCTCGAAGCCTTGAAGGCATCCGTACGTCAGCCCCATCTGCCTGACAAGCTTGCCGCCTTTGGGATCTCCGGCGCAAAACGAAGCGGGCTGAAAGCGCTCTTTGCAACACATCCCGACCTTGATGACAGGATTGCGTCCCTTGAAATGTCAGTTTATCCTGATTATAAATAAAGCCCGACTGGAGCAAACATGAAATATCTTGAGAAAGTTGAAAGAGTGATAGTCTTATTGCTTTTGATTATGATGGTATTGGTTGTTTTTCTTTCCACAGTAGACTTGGGCTGGATTATCATAAAAGATATCATCACTCCCCCGGTATTTCTGCTCGATATTAATGAACTGCTGGACGTATTCGGCATGTTCTTGTTGGTGTTAATAGGGGTTGAGTTATTGGAGACCGTGAAAATGTATTTCACCCAAAAGACGGTGCATGTTGAAGTGGTATTCATGGTTGCCATGATCGCCATCGCCCGAAAGGTCATCATTCTGGATATTAAGGAAGTTTCGAGCCTCACCTTAATAGGCATAGGCGTCATCATCATTGCCCTCTCAGCCGGATACTATCTGTTAACGAGAACACAGAATAAGGACCGTGCTTAAAAAACGAGCCGTCATGTTGACGGATAAAATGGAATATTTCAGCAAGCAACCCAGATCATTCCTGACGGCGCTGGAATTTATGCTTGTTAGCCCGAGCTCCGCGGTTCAAAAAGCAAAGTTTTAACAACTCAACAAGCTGCTCTTCTTCAACCACTGAATTCCGCACTTTTATTTTTTTCGGGCAATGAAGGGAACAAGGAACAGGGGTGAGAAAACTTTACAAGGGCATTCATAAATTCCAGGAGTCCTATTTCAAAAAGGAAGAGGAGTTCTTCAAGCGAATCTCCGGGCAACAGGAACCCGATGTTCTCTTTATCTCCTGTGCCGACTCGCGGGTGGATCCGAACCTGGTAACCCAGAGCAAGCCGGGAGATCTTTTCATCGTGCGCAATGTAGGCAACATCGTTCCACCCTATGACGCGATCAAGGACAAGAACAGTGTTGCGGCTGCAATAGAGTTTGCCGTGTTGCGGTTAAGGGTGGCTGATATAATCGTGTGCGGGCACTCCAATTGCGGCGCTATGCAAGCCCTCTGTGCGGATGAGGCGGACTTAGAGGACATGCCTCACCTGAGGGACTGGCTGAAGATCGCCGCGCCGGTGAA
The DNA here is from genome assembly GCA_023229435.1 of Nitrospirota bacterium. Lineage (NCBI taxonomy): Bacteria > Pseudomonadati > Nitrospirota > Nitrospirota bacterium. The sequence goes on along the minus strand of JALNZF010000005.1, from coordinate 186,956 downwards.
AGAGGCGGCCACCACACTATATTCCGAGTGTTCACCAACCTCCCTCTTGAGAATTATTGAGGAAGAAAACATTCTTTTACAATTGAACAATATTCAAACCTATCCGTTTGTAGCTCAGGCCCTGGAAAAAGGTTCTCTCTTCCTGCATGGCTGGTATTATGATATCTATACAGGCAAGGTATGCGCCTATAACCCACATACTGAGGTTTTTGAAGATGTCCATCGTAACTACTAAGCTGACGCCGGCGGCATCAGGCGCAATCAGCAGGTTGGTCAACCAGCATCCCTCGCTCAAGATGCCGGCGCTGAGCTTCCTCAATGAATGATGGCCGGCGTTACGTTGATTGCCGAAGGAGTAAGGTTCCGGACCTTTTAACGGGCAGCACCATGGTGTCAAAATATCCATTGACTCGCATGTACGAAAGTCGTACAATTGGCTCGTCATGACATGGACAAGACCATATAATATTTTTCTACTCCTTCTCCTGGGGATTTATATTATCGCTCCGGTGTTGGACGTAGTTGCCTGCGACGATTGTAATAACGTCTTATCGTTACAGGTGGAGCAACAGTACCCGTCAAACGGATCCTGCCCTTCGGACTCGACAAACCAAACCGCAGACCATGATAACAACATTCCTGCTGATCCGGGAATGGATAAGGATCTTTGCCCGCTGTGTTCCAATGCAGCTGCTGGAATGCAGAGCCAAGCGTTTCTCGTCCCCGTCCTGACGGTCCATGCCGTAGGCATGCCAACGTTGCTAGCCCTTCTGGACCCTTCGTATCCCATCAACAAACCGCCGCAGAACTAATCTCTTTATTCTAATCCGAGTAGCCGTTCCGCACAGCGCGAGAGTACTGTCTCTTGTTGTGCCGTTGCGCGCTTACATTCCTATTCCACAGGATTTTATGACAGAACGAGGTGTGATTATGACGCGAATGCTTATCTTTATCTGTAATGTTTTGTTGCTTGTGTCTCCTGCGTATGCCCTGACGCTCGGAGAAGCGGTGGAAACAGCGATGAAAAATAATCCCGATCTTCAAGCGGTCAGGCTGGAACAGGGCGCTGCCCAGGGCAGGCTTGATCAGGCCGGTCTTTGGTTAAGAAGCAATCCCGTTATGGAAGGAAGTCTGTCCAGAAAAGACACGGTCCCCGGAGGCGGCGAAAAAGCGACGAACCGCGGGATCGCGCTTTCCCAGGAATTCGAGCTTGCCGGGCAGCGTGGCTTGCGCGTCGATGCCGCAAGGAGCGGCCGGGAGAAGGCGCTTCAGGACATTCTGGACAAGGAGCGCGTCCTCATCGCCGAGGTTAAGGACGCCTTTGTCCGGGCCCTAGCCGCGAAGCGAAAAATTGAGCTGTCCGAGGAAGCGGTCAAGCTCCAGGATGAACTGGTCGCCTCAGCCGCGATCAAATTTCAAACAGGAGATATTTCGGCGCTTGAACAGAATCTGGCCGATGTTGAGCTCGGTAAAGCCCGGCGGGAGCGCATGCTTGCGGAACGGGAACGGAGGGAAGCGCTGCTCGGTTTGCAGGAGATCCTTGGCATAAAGCCGTCGCCGAACTTCCGCGTGGAAGGAGAACTGCCGATGGAAGCGCCGGACATCCCGGACAAGAATAAGCTGCTGGAGACCGCGTCGTTGCAGCGGCCTGATGTGCAGTCGGCGGGCGCCGAGACGATACAGGCGAAAGCGGCCATGAAGCTCGCGGGCCGCGAGGCAATTCCGAGTGTAACCGTGTCCGGATTTTACAACCAGGATGATAAGCTGAACGAAGCCGGGATCATGCTTTCTTTTCCTCTTCCACTGTTCGACCGGAAGCAGGGGGATCGGAAGGAGGCCGCGGCAAAAGCAGGCCAGGCCCTGATCAAACAGGCGTCCCTCGAACGAGCTGTTGAACGGGAGATCGAGGAGGCCCACGCGAACCTTGCAGCGGCGGCGGAAGAGCTGTCCCTTTTCAAAAAAGATGTTCTCGGCAAAGCCATGGAAAATCTGGGCCTCATGCACCTTGCCTTCAAGGAAGGAAAATTCGGGTTCTTTGAAGTGCGGCTCGCTCAGAAGGATACCATCGATGCCCAATTCGCCTATCTTGAATCACAGCTTCGGCTGCAGCTTGCGCTGAACGCATGGGAGAAAGTAACGGGAGGAAGCCTGAAATGAACAGAACGAAGAAAGTGATCCGAAAGATATGGGCCGCCAGGAAAGATACGGCGCGGCGCATCAAGAAACCAGCGCTCATAGCCGTGGGTTCGATCGCGCTTCTCGTCGTGGTCATGTCGTTTTACGGATCGACGGCAAAAAAGGAGCAAGCGGACGAGCACGAAAACGAAAAAACCCACGAGGAAACAGCCGTTGTGCACCTGTCTGAAGAAGCGCAGAAGGCATCAGGCATCGAAGTTATGGCTGCGGCGCTGGAACCTTTCTCGGCCCCCATCGAGGCGACGGCCGCGATCGAGCTGAACGGAGACCGGGTGGCAAAGATCAGCGCGCGCACCTCGGGACGGCTGGTGAAGATCGCGGCTTCCCAGGGCGATGCGGTAACAAGCGGTCAGGCGCTTGCCTGGTTCGACAGCCCGGAGCTGGGGCTGGCCTGGGCGGAGTATGCCAAAGCGAAAGGACGGACCGATCTTGCACGGAACAACCTGCAGCGAGAGGAGACCCTGTTCGCGAAGAAAATATCCCCGGAAAAGGACGTGATCAGGGCGAGGCAGGAGCTTGCAGATGCTGAAGCGGATTTCGCCTTCGCGTCCGAGAAGTTCCATTTGCTCGGGATCGATATCGAGCAGGTCGGGAAAAAGCATGAAGGCGATCAGCATCCGCTTATCGCCGTGACCTCGCCGATCAGCGGATCGGTCATCGAGCGCGCGGCAACACAGGGTGAAGTGGTGAGCCCCGATAAGACACTCTTCACCGTGGCAGATCTGTCCCGGCTCTGGGTGATCATCGATATCTACGAGAAAGATCTCGGCCGGGTAAAGTCGGGAACAGCGGTGAAAGTCAGGACAACTGCTTATCCCGACCGAAACTTCAAGGGGATTATTTCATACATCGGCGACGTGCTGGATGAGAAGACCAGAACAGTCAAGGCGCGCGTTGTTGTTGAAAATGCAAACCGGCTCCTGAAACCGGGCATGTTTGCATCCGTGCTGATCGAGGCCGGCGGCGGGACAGAACGGATTGTCACTGTTCCTGAAGAGGCGGTCTTTCTTGACGGTTCCAAGAACTATGTCTTCATTCAAACCGATCCGGAGAAGTTCGAATTGCGTGAGATAACGGTGGGCCGAACGCTGGGGAATCGTCTGGAAGTAACCGGTGGACTCAAAAAGGGAGAGCCGGTTGCCGTCAAGGGCGCGTTCATTCTGAAATCAGAGCTGAAAAAAGGCGAGCTCGTCGACGAACATGGCCATGGCGAGTAAAGAGCCTTGCAGTTGCATATGACCCAGCCCCACCCTAACCCTCCCCTTGAAGGGGAGGGAACCGATTCCTTCTCCCCCTTCAAGGGGGAGATTGAGAGGGGGATGGGTTCAACTGAGTCTGAGGCATTACCTTCATAGACAGGAGATCATCAATCATGCTGGAAAGAATTATCGAATATACGCTGAAGCAGAAAGGGATGGTCATATTTCTTTCGCTTCTGATAGTAATCGTCGGATTGTACTCTTATTGGAAATTGCCGATTGACGCTTTCCCGGACGTTACGAACATTCAGGTGGAAATTGTCAGCCACGCGGACGGGCTCTCGGCAATAGAGATCGAACGGAATGTGACCTACCCGATCGAGATGTCAATGCGCGGCCTGCCCGATATCGAGCAGATGCGTTCGGTCACCAAGTTCGGGCTCTCGATCGTAACCGTCGTCTTCAAGGACGACGTTGATATCTATTTTGCCAGGCAGCTGGTATTCGAACGGCTGGCGGAGGCGCGGGAAAAGGTCCCGAAAGGGGTCGAGGTCGCCATGGGGCCTATCGGCACGGCCATGGGGGAGATCTATCAATATACCCTTGAAGGCGCCATGCCCGCTGACCCGCAACAGAAGATTTCCTACCTGACCAACCTGAGGACCATCCAGGAGTGGATCATCACGCCGCAGCTGAAGAGTGTCGCCGGGGTAAACGAGATCAACTCCTTCGGCGGGTACTTCAAGCAGTACCAGGTGATCGTGTCGCCGGAAAAGCTGCTGCAGCACGGCATAACCGTGGATGATGTGTTTTCGGCGATCGGAAATAATAATGAAAACGTCGGCGGGAACCTGCTCGAACGGGGAGCGGACCAGTTCATTGTCCGCGGAGTAGGGCTGATCAAAGATATTAACGACATCGAGAACATCGTCCTGAAAGCGGCGGGGGGTACGCCGACCTCTATCCGCGACGTGGCCCAGGTGAAAATCGGCGAGGCTGTCCGCATGGGCGCCGCCATAAAGAACGGCAAGGATGAATGTGTCGGCGGCATCGTCATGATGCTGCGCGGCGAAAACAGCCGCGACGTGGTGCGCCGGGTTGAGGAGAAGGTCAGGGAGCTCAACGGAAACAACGTGCTCCCGGACGGGACCAGGATCGTCCCCTATTACGACAGAAGCGATATTGTGAGAGCGAGCGTCAGCACGGTAAACAAAGCGCTGATCGAGGGTTCCCTGCTGGTCCTGATCGTGCTCTATCTGCTGCTGAACAGTATCCGGGGCAGTATCGTGGTCCTCATCGCATTGCCGCTGTCGCTCCTGGCTACATTCATCGTCATGAAGCTTACGGGGATCAGCGCAAACCTGATGTCACTCGGCGGACTGGCCATTTCCATAGGAATGATTATCGACACCGCCATTATCCAGGTCGAGAACGTCCAGCGGCACCTGAGTGACGAGGGGGCACGACACCCCAAATTGATTACGGTGCTCAAGGCGGTCATGGAGGTCAGAAAACCGAGCATCTTCGGCGAACTGATCATTGCGCTCACCTTCATCCCGGTCCTTTCGCTGGAAGGGATCGAAGGAAAGATGTTCGGGCCATTGGCGATCACGGTCGTCATCGCCCTGCTCGCCTCGCTGCTCCTTTCGGTATTCGTCATACCGGCGCTCTGCATCCTGTTCCTGAAACCGCACCCGGAAAAGGAGAGCTTCATCATGAAGCATGCGCACAGGCTCTATCGACCGATGCTCGACTATGCTATGAACAGGAAGCGGGTGGTGTTGGGAATAGCGGGAGCTCTTCTGGTCGTTTCGCTCTTTCTGGCAACCCGGCTGGGAACGGAATTCATCCCGGTCATGGATGAAGGCTCATTCGATATGGATGTGTCTATGCTCCCCGGTGTTTCCCTGGCAAAAGCGATGGAGGTGAATCAGCAGGCGGCTGCCAGACTGATGCAGTTTCCGGAACTGGATACCATCGTGGGACGAATCGGCCAGACCGGGGTCGCCCTGGACACGCGGGGCACGGACAAGACCGGCTACGTGGGGATCTTCAAGCCGAAGAGCGAGTGGAAGCGGGACATATCAAAGGAAGAGCTGACCAATGAGATGCGGGAGTCGCTGGAGTCGATCGCGGGGATCACCTTCGGATTCAGCCAGCCGATCCAGTGCCGCATCGACGAACTGGTGGCCGGCACCCGGGCGCAGCTTATTGTCAAGCTCTTTGGAGACGATATCAATGTGCTGAGCGAAAAATCGGCTACAATCGCCAAGGTGCTGTCCACGATCAGAGGGGGCATTGATCTGAATGCGGAAAAGGTTTCCGGGCAGCCCTACCTGACCGTCAACATCGACCGCTCGAAGATCGCCCGCTATGGCCTGAACATCAGCGATGTCCAGAAGGTGATCGAGATTGCCGTGGCCGGCAAGGCGGCATCGCAGCTGTACGAGGAAAACCGCAATTTCCCCATCACGGTGCGACTGCCGGAGGAGAAGCGCAATTCCCTGGAAGCGATCAAGAACCTGATGATCACCACGAAAACGGGCATCAATGTTCCGCTCGAACACCTGGCTGAAGTGAAGATGATCGAAGGGCCGGTCCAGATCAGCCGCCAGGACGGGGTGCGCCGGATCGGCATCGAGATGAACATCACGGGCCGGGACATCGGCGGTTTTGTGGCCGAAGCAAAACAGAAGATCAGGGAACAGGTCAAACTGCCGTCCGGCTATTATCTTACGTGGGGCGGACAATTTGAGAACCAGCAGCGGGCGATGAACAAACTGATGATCATCGGACCCGCTGCCGTAGGCCTGATCATGCTTCTCCTGTATCTATCGTTCAGATCGGTCCGCATGTCGCTGCTGGTCATTTCCAACCTGCCGTTTGCCCTCATCGGCGGGGTCTTCGCTCTCTATCTGTCCGGGCAATATTTGTCCGTACCGGCGTCAGTCGGCTTTATTGTTCTTTTTGGCGTTGCGGTTTTGAACGGGCTGGTGCTGGTATCGCGCATTTCGCAATTGCGGGAAGAAGGACTTGGTCTGCAGGAGGCAATCAGAAAAGGAAGCCTTGACCGATTGCGACCGGTATTGATGACGGCATCGATATCAATTTTCAGTCTCCTCCCGATGCTGCTGGCCGGCGGAACCGGTTCAGAAATACAAAAACCATTAGCAACCGTTGTTGTGGGCGGGTTGCTTACTTCAACGCTGCTTACGTTGTTGATCATTCCTTCGGTTTACAGCTGGTTTGAAAAGAGAGAGGTCGAAGCGGAAATGTAACGACTGACTTCTCCTCCATAAATTCAATGAAAGGACAGGGAAAAAACATGAAAGAGATAAAAGCAATAATAAGGCCGTTCAAATTGCTGGAAGTAACGGAAGAACTTCATAAAATTAAAGGGTTGCCGGGTGTAACGGTATCGGAAATAAAAGGGTTCGGCAAAAGCAGGGCCAGGAATGCGAAAGACAAGATTGAATATGAGCTGGTGGAATTTATTCCGCGAGTAAAATTAGAAGTTGTTGTACATGATGAGATGGTTGATGATGTCGTCAATGTGATTCAGAAGGTTGCCCATACGGGCAATACGGGCGATGGGAAAATATTTGTGATCAATGTGGAAGAATCAGTAAAGATAAGAACAAATGAACGGGGAAGAGATGCGATATGACGCGCGGTAGTCGGTTAATGCGCCGTCGCGGTCAGGATCAAGACCAGGGCGCGAGGCGAAAGCGCTGGAAGGAAGCTGCGTGAGGAATAATGAGAATTAAGGCGAAAAAATGCTGTAGATTCAATTACTGAAGGTGAGGTAACGGCTGTCCCTGATCCTTAATGAGTCGCGTCCGGGGGTTGACGATTCCCTTTAAAAATACTATAGTAGAATAGAGCTCATCCCTGATGGGCCGAAACATCATACCCCAGGAGCGTGATCCCCGTGACAGAGACACCCGATCTTCCTGTACAGCCTGCTTCAAGCACGCAGGCGCTCGCAATTATCCCGCTGGGCGGCATCGGCGAGATCGGGCTGAACATGACCGTGCTCGAATACGGCGACGATATCATCGTGATCGACGCGGGGCTCATGTTCCCGGATGCCGAGATGCTCGGCGTGGACATCGTTATCCCGGACTTTACCTACCTGCGTGAGAACCGCCACAAGGTCCGCGCCGTGCTGCTTACGCACGCCCACGAGGACCATATCGGCGCGCTCCCGTTCCTTCTCAAAGAACTCCAAGTCCCCCTCTACGGCACAAAACTCACCCTTGGCTTTGTGAAGGAAAAACTTCGGGAGCACGGCCTCGATGCCGAGGCAGAGCTCATCATCGTGAAGCCCCGAGACACGGTCACCCTTGGCTGTTTCCAGGTCGAGTTCATCCGGGTCACGCACAGCATCGTGGACGGCTGCGGCCTCGGCATCACCACGCCGGTGGGACGCGTGGTCCACACGGGTGATTTTAAAATCGATCCCACACCGGTGGACAATGAGATCATGGACCTCCGCACCTTTGCGGAATACGGCGACAAGGGGACCCTCGTGCTCATGTCGGACAGCACGAACGCCGGCCAGGGCGGCTACACCTTCTCGGAAAAGGAGGTGCGCCGCGGACTCGAGGACATCTTCCACCGCGCCGTCGGCAGGATCGTGGTCGCTACCTTTGCCTCGAACATCCACCGGGTGCAGCAGATCATCGATGTTGCGGTGATGCACAACCGGAAGGTGATCCTGAACGGCAAGAGCATGATCGCGAACGCGCAGATCGCGCTGGACCTCGGCTACCTCAAGATGCCGTCGGACACCTGGCTCAAGATCGACGCGCTCAAGACCCTGCCCGACGACCAGATCGTCATGATCACGACCGGCAGCCAGGGCGAGCCCATGAGCGCGCTCTCGCGCATGGCCGCGAACGAGCATAAGCACTTCCAGATAAAAAAAGGCGACACCATCGTGCTTTCGTCCAAGATGATCCCGGGGAACGAACGCGGCATCACGCGGATCATCAATCATCTGTTCAAGCACGGCGCGGAAGTGTTCTACGAAAAGGTGTCCGAGATCCACGTCTCGGGCCACGCGTCCAAGGAAGAGCTCAAGCTCATGTTGAACCTCGTCAGGCCGAAATACTTCATCCCTGTCCACGGCGAGTATCGCCACCTCGTCTACCACGCCCAGCTTGCCCGGAAGGTGAATATCCCCGACGAGAACGTGTTCATCCTCGAAGACGGTGAGATCATGGAGTTCACGTCGGATTCCGCTCGCCGCGCGGGTCGCGTCAGCGTGGGCAGGGTGTACATCGACGGCAAAACCGCGGGTTCCACCGCGGACGGCGGCGTGGACACGGTGGTGCTTCGCGACCGGATGAAGCTCGCCCATGACGGCGTGGTGATCGTGATCCTCGGGATCGAGACGGCAACAGGCAGGGTGGTATCGGGCCCGGACATCGTGTCACGCGGCTTCGTGTTCGAGGACGCCTCGCAGGAGCTCCTTGCCGAGGTGAAAACCGTGGTCATGGACACGCTCACCCTCATGGTCCCCGAGGCCAAGGGAGACTGGTCGCTGGTCTCCGCCCGGGTCCGGAGCGCGCTCAAAAAGTTCATCAACAAACGTATGGAACGCAGGCCGATGATCCTGCCGATCATCATGGAACTGTAGCAGGGCATTGAACCTTTTTGAACCGCTCACCCGGTTTGACCGGTTAAAACCAAATCTTTTTATCGCTCCTGAGGGAGGCTTCATGACCATTAAGAACGACAACTTTCAATACTCCAAGCGCGGTCAGGACCGGGCGTCCCTCATGCACTCGTTTGCCAACCGCCTTATCTACTCGCTCGGCAAGGACCCGATCACCGCCACCCACCGCGATTGGTTCCACACCACCGCCTACGCCGTGCGCGAGCGTTTGATCGAGCGCTGGATGGAGACCATGCGCAGCTACTATGAGTCCGACGCCAAGCGTGTCTATTATCTTTCCCTGGAGTTCCTGACCGGCCGTCTGCTGGCGAACAGTCTGCTGAACATGGGCTTCTATGAGGAATGCAGGGAAGCTCTTTCCGATCTCGATCTCGACATCGACCGCATCGAGGACCTCGAGATGGACGCTGCCCTGGGCAATGGCGGGCTCGGCAGGCTTGCAGCCTGCTTTCTCGATTCCATGGCGACCATGGGTCTGCCGGGTTACGGGTACGGGATCCGCTACGAGTACGGCATGTTCATTCAGCGCATCGAGAACGGCTACCAGGTGGAGCATCCCGACAACTGGCTGCGTTATGGCAATCCCTGGGATTTCCCGCGCCCCGAGGTGCTCTTTTCAGTGAAGTTCGGCGGCCGCGTGGTCCAGTTCAAGGATGAACAGGGCAAAACGCACTTTCACTGGATCGACACCGAGGATGTAATGGCAATGGCCTACGATACGCCTGTGCCCGGCTACCATACCAGCACGGTGAACAACATGCGTCTCTGGACGGCCAAAGCCTCGCGCGACTTCAACCTGACGTACTTCAACGAGGGCAACTACATCAAGGCAGTAGAGGACAAGAACGCCTCCGAGAACCTTTCCAAGGTGCTCTACCCCAGCGACACCACGCTGATGGGCCGTGAGCTTCGGCTCAAACAGCAGTACTTTTTTGTCTGCGCATCTCTCCAGGACATCCTGCGGCGCTTCACCAAGTTTCATGCGGACCTGGATATGCTGCCGGACAAGGTCGCGATCCAGCTGAACGACACCCATCCGGCCATCGCCATTCCCGAGCTCATGCGCGTGCTGGTCGATCTCCATCACCTGGATTGGGACCATGCCTGGAACATCACACGCCGCACCTTCTCCTACACCAACCACACGCTGATGCCCGAGGCCCTCGAGACCTGGCCGGTCAGCCTTTTCGAAGAGCTCCTGCCGCGCCACCTCCAGATCATCTACGAGATCAACTATCGGTTCCTGGAAGAGGTGCGTCATTGCTACCCCGGCGACGGGGAACGGGTCATGCGCATGTCGATCGTGGACGAAGCCGGAGGCCGCAGACTGCGTATGGCCTACCTGGCCATCGTCGGGAGCCACTGCGTGAACGGCGTGTCGCAGATCCACACCGATCTCATGAAGAAGACCATCTTCTCCGATTTCGATCAGTTCTTTCCCGGCAAGGTCGTCAACATCACGAACGGCATCACGCCGCGGCGATGGCTGCACCAGGCCAACCCCGGCCTGTCCTCCCTCATCACGTCGCGCATCGGCGAGACGTGGGTCAGGGATCTTACGGAGCTCAGGAAGCTTGCCCCTCTTGCCGAAGAACCGGAATTTCGGAAGCAGTTTCGCGAAGTGAAGCATGCGAACAAAGAGCGGCTCGCCGCGCTCATCAGGATCCGTCTGAAGCTCACGGTCGATCCCGCCTCGCTGTTCGACGTTCAGATCAAACGCATCCATGAATACAAACGGCAGCTTCTGAACGTGCTGCACATCGTGACCCGCTACAACCGCATTAGGGAGGGCCAGGCAAAAGACGTGGCGCCTCGCACCGTGATCTTCGGGGGCAAGGCCGCGCCCGGATATGCCATGGCCAAGCTCATCATCAAGCTCATCCACAGCGTCGCGGACATCGTGAACAACGACCCGGCGGTCGGTAATGCGCTCAAAGTGGCGTTTATTCCCGACTACAGCGTCTCGAATGCCGAGAAGATCATCCCGGCCTGCGATCTGTCCGAGCAGATCTCCACAGCGGGCACCGAGGCCTCGGGCACGGGCAACATGAAGCTCGCGCTGAACGGCGCGCTCACGATCGGGACCCTGGACGGCGCGAACATTGAGATGATGGAGGAGGTGGGGCGCGAGAACATTTTCATCTTCGGCCTGACCGCAGACGAGGCTGCCGCGGTCAAGACAACCGGCTACAATCCCTGGGACATCTACAATGCGAACACCGAGCTCAGAAGGGCGCTCGACATGATCAACGGAGGCTATTTCTCGCCCGATGCGCCGAATCGCTTTCGCCCGATCTTTGATACGCTGACCGGATACGGGGACCGCTTCCTGCTGCTCGCGGACTACGAAGAGTACGTCGCATGCCAGGAGCGCGTGGACACGCTCTACCGCGACCCCGAGGAGTGGTCCCGGCGCGCCATCCTGAACGTAGCCGGCATGGGAATGTTTTCAAGCGACCGGACGATTGGTGAATATGCCGACAGGATCTGGGGCGTCAAACCGGTGAGACGCGGGGAAGCCCGGTGAGCAACCTCGTATCGTCGCGCGGAGAGATAACGAACATGACCGTGCCCCTGCTGTTCCAGGGTCTGCTTGCGGAAAAAAAGACCGGCATTATTGTCTTTACGCGCGATCCGGTGGTGAAAAGGGTCTACGTGGCCAACGGGGATGTTTTCTTCGCCTCTTCCAACCTGAGCGAAGACCGGTTGGGCGAGTGGCTGAACCGCGCGGGAACGATCACCAGTCAGCAGTGCGACGCAGCGGCGGAGGTGGTCAAGAGGACCGGCAAAAAACAGGGGGAGGTCCTCGTGGAGCTTGGATACATCACGCCCGAAGGCCTGGAGAACGGCATGCGGTATCAGGTCAGGCAGATCGTCGTCAGCCTTTTCAATTGGCGTAATGGCAGCTACGTGTTCGATGACAGCCCGGCGCCCCATTTTGATATCAACCCGCTCATCTTGCTCACCGGAGACCTGATCATCGCAGGTCTCCGCGAAATGGAATGGTCGGTCGTACGAAGATCGCTCCCGCCGCTCACGACAATTCTCCGGTCCGCTTCGGACCGGTCGCTTCCTGTGCAGGGCGAGGAGCTGGGGCAGGACCACCGGACCGTTCTGACGTTCATCGACGGCAGTACCAGCATAGAGGAGATCTGCATACGGTCCGGTTTGGGCGATTTTAATACGCTCAAGGCGATCTACGAGCTGCTGGCGCTCCGTCTTGCGAACACGGGGGCACTCAAACAGGCCGGCGAGCCGAAAAAGGTGCGTGACGGGGTCAGCCGCGATCCGGTCACGGTGAAAGAAATAATAACTCCGGGACCGGAGGCCGCGTTGCTGGTCACCGTGGCCGCGCTTCTTGAAGCCCATAAGAACCTTGCGCAGCAGAACTATTTTGAGGTGCTCGGTGTCGGCCGTGAGGCAACGGCTCAGGAGATAAAAAAAGCGTACTTCACCCTGGCGAAACGGTACCACCCGGACAGGCATTTCGGTCCACCGTTGAATGAGATGAAATCGGAGCTCGAGGAGCTTTTCAACGCCATCCATGAGGCGCATGAGACGCTTGCCAGTCAGGATCGGCGCGAAAAGTATGATCGGGAGCTTGCCGCCGGCTTGCAACAGCCGCGAGTGCAGAAGGAGACCAGGACGGATAAAGAGGTCAACGCGGCCGCCGCCGCTGCCCACTTCAGCGAGGGTATGAAGCATTTTACTGAACGCAATTTCTGGGATGCGGAAGAGTCCTTTCAGTGGGCCATCCGCTTTGATTCTTCCACTGCTGAATACGTATTCCGCCGGGCGATGGCCCTCTCGCATATGCCGCGGCGAGGCCGTGATGCGGAAGAATATTTTTCAAAGGCGGTCAACATGGACCCGTCAAAAATGGATTATTACCTCGAGTTCGCGAATTTCTACGGAAAGCTTGGCCTGAAGGCAAAGGCGATGTCCCTCTACCAGAATGCCTTGAAGCAGAATCCGAATGAAACGAAGATCAAGGAAGCAATAAAGAAAGCCCGCGAGTAGCTGCGTGAAAACACGCATGCTCCGGTCGGTTTCCGGAATATCTTTTATAGAGGAGAAACACAATGGCGGAGATCAAAATAGATGTAGCTTCCTACGCGGGGTCACGGGGCGAAGAAAGCCCTCGGGTTTTCTTCGCCCACGGCGAGAAGATCACCGTACTGGAGATCCTTGAGATGTGGGTCGAGGAAGAGGGGCCCGAACGAAAACAAAAGCGGTGCTTTCTTCTGAAGGGAAGTGACGGTCTCCTGCACACGCTGTATTGCGACAGGGAATCCCGCGAGTGGTTTTATAAGAGCTTCGCGAAAGACCATCGCAATCTGAAATGACCTGAAAAACCGCCGTTGACCCTGGAGAGGCGGGGATGCGTCAACGGCTCGGGATCAGCGCCCTTTCTTCCGATCCTCCTATCGTTTCTGCCCTGTGCTCAGCACCTGCCCGATCGCGGGGATAAAGTCCTTTTTCCGTGACATGACCCGGGGAACAATGCACGTGTCATTCACGACCTTCACGCCGAACGCCTTCTCTACGATCCATGTTTCGCCCCGGAGCAGGATCCGCTCCTGTCCCTTGCCGAGCGGGTTCAGCACCAGCAGCGCGGTAAGATCATAGTTGTTCGCCGAGCGCAGGCGTTCGAGCTCATCCACCAGCTCACGCTCGCGCGCATCGATCTCCGCGCAGTCCAGCGACATCATCTGGCTCACTCCCAGCTTTTTTCCGTTGATCAGAAATTCCTTGAAGTCCGCTGCGATCAGCTCCCCCGCGCTCCGGTCCTCGAGATGAATGCTTTCATGGAGCAGCTCCCTGGCAAAGGACGGGACGTCGATGCCGGCGATCTCGGCCAAACGCTGCGCTTCCGTGCGATCTCGCTCTGTCGTCGTGGACAGGGTCAAGAGCAGCGTATCGGACAGGATGCCGGAAAGGAGAATGCCGGCGATCTCTTTCGGGATGTATGTCTGGTGCAGGAACATGATCCCCGCCACGACGGTGCAGGTGCTGCCGACCGGGTCATTATAGACATAGATCGGCGCGGTGGTGGATATATCGCCCACGCGGTGGTGGTCGATGATCTCAAGGATCTCCGCCTCTTCGATACCGTCAACGGCCTGCGATAGCTCATTGTGGTCGACGAGGATCGCCATCTTGCGCACGGGCCTCAGCAGGTCTGTTCGAGTAATGAACCCGATGAGCCGGTTGTCGCTGTCCACCACGATCACGGAACGATAGTCCGACTCAACGATCTTCGAGCGGACTTCGGCCATGGGGGTATAGAGGCCGACGGTGGGGCAAGTCGCGGTCATGATGGAAGACACGGGCTCGGACATGGTCATGAGTTGGACCGTGGCAAAGGCCGGCTGGGGCGACGAGATGAGCAGTGCGCCCTTCTCTCCGGCCGCGGCAATGACCTCGTTCGCGATGGGCGCGTTGTCGGTCACCAGAATTGCCGAACACCCCATCCTGATGAGTTCCAATTGGATGTCGTTCTGATCCCCGGCGATCACCACGTCGCCTGACCGCACACGGTTCAGCAGGGTGCCGCGCTGCATGGCGGCGATGAACACCCTGCCGGTGAGCACGGTAAGTTGCCGGCTGTTGCTGATGACGCGGCCTTCCAGCGTTTTCAGTAAAAGATCGAGCTCAATGGGCGCTTTGGAAAGGTCCGCGAACCCGACACTGTCCATATAATGGCGTGCGATGTCCTTGAGGCCGACAACGCCGGCAAGCCTGCCTGCTTCGTCCACGACCGGGACGGAACGGACTCCCTGCTCGCGCATGAGGAGGGCCAGCGCCTGGACCGAATCGCGCACGCTGACAGAGACAGGGCGTTTAAGGTCAAGATCGCTCACCGTGGCAACAAGACTGTCGATCTCTGCAGAGGCAGGCACACCGAACCTGTTCAGGACAAAGGTACTCTCGCGGTTCAGCTTCCCTGCCCGCGCGGGCATGAATAAATAGCGTTTATCGGTGATGTTCTTAAAATAGGCGTAGGCAATGGCCGAGCAGACGGAATCCGTGTCCGGCGTTGTATGACCGACAACATAAACAGTTTTGATCCGAGCGGTACTCATGGCGTTCATTTCTCCAGGTTCGTATGGATGGCCCTCGCATTATAATGACCAAGCGTCCCTTGTCAAGCAGATTAAAGCCGTTGAAAAACGATTGTACCGTCATCCCGAACCCTTTGGTATTGCCTGCCCTGCGTGTCGCGGGTCTCGTCCGGATCAGGTTTGCCCCTGCTTCTTCTTCTCCGGCAAGCCCAGGATCTTTCTGATCTCATCCCCCTCGATGGTCTCCTTCTCCAGAAGGGCGGCCGCCAGGATCTTCAGTCTTTCCTGATTTCCGGAAAGGATCCCGCGGACCTTATTATTTGCGTCGTCCACGAGGCGCTTCACTTCCTGGTCGATCTCGCGCGCAGTATCTTCGCTGTACTCCTTTGCCCCTGAGGGCAGGCCCATATCAAGAAACATTGGACGGCGTTCTTTTTCAAAGGTGAGGGGTCCGAACTTCTCGGTCATGCCGTACTCGGTGACCATGCTGCGCGCGATGTTGGCCGCGCGCTGAAGGTCGTTCTGCGCGCCCGTCGAGACCTCGTGAAAAATAATTTCCTCGGCCGCCCTTCCGCCGAGCATTACGCACAGTTTGTCCAGCAGTTCCGTCTTCGTCATCAGGTACCGGTCCTCCGTCGGAAGCTGAAGGGTGTACCCCAGCGCCGCGATGCCGCGCTGGACGATGGAAACGCGGTGCACCGGATCGGTGGTGGGCAACAGCTCGGCGACGATCGTGTGGCCGCACTCGTGGTAGGCCACGATCTCCTTCTCCTTCTTGTTCATGACGCGCCGTTTTTTCTCGAGTCCCGCCACGACGCGGTCGATGGCCGCCTCGAAGTCCGTCATGTCGACTTCGGTCTTGTTCTTGCGCGCGGCGAGCAGCGCCGCTTCGTTCACGATGTTCGCGAGGTCCGCGCCCACAAATCCGGGTGTGCGCGCCGCGATGACGGCAATGTCCACGTTCGTCGAGAGCTTGACGCCCCTGATGTGAATTTTTAAAATGTCCTCGCGGTCCTTGATGTTCGGCCGGTCCACGAGCACGTGCCGGTCGAAGCGTCCGGGCCGAAGCAGGGCCTGGTCGAGGATCTCGGGGCGGTTGGTCGCTGATATGATGATCACTCCCTTGCGCGCGTCGAACCCGTCCATTTCGGCCAAAAGCTGGTTCAGGGTCTGCTCCCGCTCTTCATGGGCGCCCGCCATGCCCATCCCGCGCGCGCGGCCGAGCGCGTCAAGCTCGTCGATGAAGATGATGCAGGGGGCCTTCAGAACAGCCTGCTGGAAAAGATCGCGCACGCGCGACGCACCCACGCCCACGAACATTTCCACGAACTCGGAGCCGCTCATGGAAAAGAACGGCACCTTGGATTCACCGGCAACCGCTTTTGCCAAAAGCGTCTTGCCGGTACCGGGAGGCCCGACCAGCAGCACCCCCTTGGGGATGCGGCCGCCGAGCTTGGTGAACTTGTCGGGGTGTTTGAGGAACTCAACCACCTCCATGAGCTCTTCTTTTGCCTCTTCAACGCCGGCAACATCGTTGAACGTCACCTTTACGTCGCTTTCACCGTAGATCTTTGCGCGCGACTTCCCGAAGCTCATGAATGACTCACCGGGCCCCCCCGCACCCATCTTCTTGAAAACGACGCTCCAAATGACCATAAGCACCGCAAGGGGGAGTATCCAGGTAAGCAGAAAATCCCTGAGCCAGTTGTCCGAAACCACGCCGCGGTAGGAAATGCCGCCGGCGTCGAGATTTTTCACGAGGTCCGGGTCTTCAATGCGAACGACCGTGAAGGTCTTCTCCTTTTCTCCCTCCTTTGCATTGACACGCGCGCCCTTGATGTTGTCCCGGGAGATAACGAGGTCCTTTACCCGCTTCTCCGCCATAAGGGTCTTGAACGTGCTGTAGGAGACCTCTTCCGCCGGCTGTTCGGAAAAGAGCCTGAAGAGACTGATGAACAAGAGAATCATCAGAATATAGAAAAGGTACTGGGGGCTTTTTTTCATGACCATCCTGTGTTATCAGATTTGCACCATGAGAATGTTGATCGATCTGAAATCCGACGCTCTCAATACCAAACAGGCCTGCCGGGATGACAGGATACCTTTAAACATTTGGATTTCGTTGAGAATTGAGAACTTCGTTCTGAGCATTTCATCGTACGCGGCAACTACAGCCGGTGCGACACTCCGATCCCAAAAAAGAAGCGCGGTCCCTGCGATGGACCCCAAAGATGCAGGTCCTTCACGATGAGAAGAGGATACTGATACCTGATGTCGTCGAGGGGCAGTTCTTTGAGACCGAAGGCCTCGGCAACGACCGTGATCGGTCTTCCTTCATGATATACGGCTGAATCCAGAAACGTATCGGACTGAACAAGAAATCGCCCTTCCGTCGAGTCTGTCTCGAGCGGCCTTCCGTCCGTGTCCAGCGGCTTTTGGAGTATTTCAAGGAGAGTGCCTTCTTTGGTATTCTTTGACGTAATGATCATGCCCCCGAGCATGACCCAAGTTCCCTTGAACTTTTCCGGTTCCTTTTTCAATTCCTGGAAGGATACGTTTCTGTTCACCCTGTCCAACATCTCTTGGGGAAACGGTGAAGCGCAGCCTGCGGTCAAGAAGAGGGCGAAAAGACACGGAGCGAAGAAGAGGGAACGGGAATAACGTGATCGGATCACAGCGACCTCCGGTGATAACAGGCTGACGTTATTATTCCGGCCGGCCCGAGTTTGCCGGATCATGGAGCGGGTCCATCCACCGGGGCTTGTCATGCGAACGAGGTTCTTGCTCCCAAAGCTTAAGTTCTTTCGCGAAGAGGACAGGATAGTCATACTGCTTACCACCGAGCATCGGGCTGCCGGTCTCAAGCACTTCGCCGGCAATGGTGATATCGACGCCGGGTGCATATGCCATCAGGTTGAGCGGTCCCCGATGGAACACGAGAAACCGTCCGCCTGTTCGTTTGGTGCGTTCCGGTTTGCCCCAATAGTCGAGCGGTTTCTGGGTAACTTCGATCAGCGTTCCCTGGTTCACGTCACTGGTCTGTGCGATCGTTCCGCCCATGATGATGAGCTTGCCCTTGAAAGAATCGGGGTCGGCCTGCAGTTTTTCGAAAAGAACGGTCTTGTCGGCCTTGTCGGCCATACCCGGCGAAATGGCGTACGCGCAACCCTGGACAAAGAGCATGATGCTGAACAGAACCGCGATCATTTTCATGGACTGTCACCTCTTTTTTCTTTCGACGGGCCCGGTCTGCGGGCCATGCACCAGGAGGACGCGTTTCGTTACTGCGGTCACTCCTCTGTTTCGCGAGCGATCTTTTTTCTGACGTTGTCGGGAATGTCCAGTCCCTGAAGATCGAATTTCCCAAGCTCCTTCGCGAGCAGGTTGATCTTGTCGCTGTTCTGGAGGTGCTTGTTGATAATGATCCTGCGGGCCTCCATGACCCTGCATGAGCCGCCCTTCGATGTCTTGAGGTCCTCGTAGGAAACCTTGATCGAAAGGGCCTTTGCGATATGTTCCAGGTCAGCGAGTGTGATTTTCATAGAAACGGTGATAGTCCAAGTATAGCAGATTTTGGGGCCGGGGAGCGGAAGCGCTCCTGTTCTCAACAGACGGGAGCAGCCGATAGCGCACGTTCTGCGCGCACCTGGCGGGCCGGGAATCCCTTGACGGCAAAGAACCGCGTCGCACCGGGCTACGCTTCTTCCTTGTGTACTTCCATGATGCTCACCACGGTTATGTTCGCGTCCTTGAGGGCCTTCTGGACGTCCGCAAGCTTTGCATCGGATACCTTCAAGATGAAATTGGTTTTTGTGGCCATGGGTGTGCCTCCTCTTTGCACATGGTAATCTGGTCAATGCATGCCGGTAAATTATCATAAACCCGACACGCAAGTCAACTCCGAAAACGAGACCGGTCCGGCGATCATCGTGTGTCATGCCGTTCTTCGCAAGCGCGACGCTGCATAATGGTTTTTCCGTTTCGCAGTAATGGGATATTCGGACAATACACGCCAATACCGGCGAACATTGATAAATTTTTCTTGCTATTTTGTTTTAGAGTGAGTATACTTTTTACCGTACAGTGCACATCGCGCAACTAACCTGCCGAGCGTAGTTAGAAATTATATATTACTCAATCTCAAGGAGGTATGTTCATGGCAAAGGCAATGACAAAGTCACAGATTGCGGACCACATCGCGAAGAAAGCAGACATCAAAAAGAAACTGGCAGTGCAGATACTGGAAGATATGGCCGCGCTTGCGTACAAGGAGGCGAAGAACGCCTTTACGCTCCCGGGGCTCGGCAAACTCGTGCTCGTGCAGCGCAAGGCGCGTATGGGCCGGAACCCCCAGACCGGCGAGGCCATCAAGATCCCGGCAAAGAAGGTCGTAAAATTCCGTGTGGCAAAGGCCGCAAAGGAAGCGATCCTCGGCAAGAAATAGTTTTTACGTGCCCAGGCACAAGACCATCCAAAAAGGCATTCCGGACATCCGGAATGCCTTTTGCGGTATTCATTTCCCGCAGGGAAGGAACCGGAAGGGAAGAAATTCGGTGGCAGTACTTGAATAAACCCGTCTTCGTGCTCCTGTCCTATGCTTTTTCTTTCAGGTTGATTTTAATATGACAAAGCGTGTTCTCGTGGCTATGAGCGGCGGCGTTGACAGCTCGGTGACTGCTGCGCTCCTGCAGAAGCAGGGGTACGCAGTTGAAGGCGTTACCCTGAAGCTGACAACCGGGTTGTGCTGCGATATCGGCTCGGCGCAGGCAGTCTGCGGCCATCTTAACATCCCGCACCGCATGATCGATGCGCAAGCCGAATTCTCCCGGGACATTATCAGCGACTTCATTTCCGAATATCGACACGGCCGCACGCCAAACCCCTGCATCAAATGCAATGACCTGGTCAAGTTCCACCTGCTCCTGCACCATGCCCGCGCGAATGGTTTTGATTATCTCGCTACCGGACATTATGCCCGTATCGAATACGATCCGGCAACAGCCCGCTCCCTGCTCAAAAAGGGCGTCGATGAACAAAAAGACCAAAGCTACTTTCTTTACCGCCTCACGCAGGACCAGATGACAGGTGTGCTCTTTCCACTCGGCGGCATGCTCAAGACCGAGGTGAAAACGCGCGCGCGCGATCTTAAGCTTCCTGCCGCCGGGCGACCCGAGAGCCAGGAAATCTGTTTTGTGCCGAATAATGATTATCGCTCCTTCCTGAAAGAACATTCACCGGAGACGCTTCTGCCCGGTGACATCGTAATGACAGATGGAAAGACCGTGGGAAAACATGACGGCATCGCTTTCTTCACCGTAGGACAGCGACGAAAGCTCGGCATTGCTGCGGGCGAGCGTCTTTATGTGGTCAGAATCGACATTGACACGAACAGGGTCGTCCTCGGAACAGTGTCAGAGCTCCAAACCAATGGCATGGTGGTATCGAACCTGAATTTCATCGGCATTGATAAGATCCTTTCTCGCATGAATGTCACGGTCAAGGTCCGATACCGGTCGTCTTGTATCCCGGCAGTGATTGAACCGCTGGCCGTTGGCACGGTTCGCGTAGTGTTCGAAAAACAGGTCCAGGGCGTCTGCCCCGGCCAAGCCGCGGTATTTTATGACGGCGATACTGTTGTCGGCGGCGGTGTTATCGAGACGTCTCTTGTTCTGTAATCTGTATTTAATAAATCGGCAGACCGTGCTTGCCTAGATAACGGGCTTACGGAGCAAAAGGAAACATCTCATCCGGAGAAAGGAATGCGCGATACTCACGGGGTGGCAACAAAAGCAGTGATTGTCTGCCTGTCGATTTTTACGCCCCTTGATTCCGGGTCTCTCTAATGTTGCCGAATATATCTTACCTGTTTCCCGTTGACTCAATTCTCCTCCTCGGCCCCACTGGCGTCGGCAAGAGCCCGCTCGGCGACGCTATTGCGCAGCATGGACTGTTTGGACGCCGGTGTCATCACTTTGATTTCGGTTCTGAACTGCGAGGCGCTGTTTCCCGTGTGGACCGGTCATGTGTCTATGCGAAAAAGGAGCTCGACTTCATTCACGGCGTTCTTGAACTCGGCCTTCTGCTCGAGAATGAGCACTTCCCTCTTGCGGAAAAGATCATATCCCTGTATATGAACCGCGTCGGGTTCTCGGAACACGATGTTCTCGTCCTGAACGGTATCCCTCGTCACGCAGGGCAGGCACGAGACATCGCTACAATCGCCGAGATTCACGCCGTTATTGTTCTGGACTGTTCACCAGACGATGTTGTTTGTCGCATTCGGGATAACGCCGGCGGGGATCGAACCGGGCGCATCGATGATAACAAGGAATTGATCGAGAAAAAACTATTGCTTTTCCGGAAAAGAACAACACCGTTGATCGATCACTATTCCCGGTCAGGATGCGCTCTTTACCGGATACGCGTTTCAGGGAACATGACCGCACCGGAGGTCTTTAGCACCATATCAGCGCTTGCCGCCGTTGATCCACCAATCACTCTTGTCGCTAAACCACCAGAGAGATGAATCTGTTTCGAGGATGACCTCCGCAAGCTTTTGCGCTGATTGAGTTTGAAGCCGTTTTTGCGAAAAGGCCAACCACTCGTCTGCATGCTTGTTCCCAACATCCTTATACTCTTTCAGTGCCAATATCATTTCGAGCTGATCCGCATCGCGCGCCAAACACGCCTCTTCTGTCTTGCCTTCATTGAACTCCTGTATCAGATCCCTGATCTCGCCGCCGAAGGGCAGTGTCTCTGCCAGGTCGTCAATCGCTTTTTTCTCATTTGCATCTACATACTTTTTATTCACGTAATTGAGGTCGCCCGTCCGGGCCTCCGGCAGATCATGAAACAGACACATCTTGATCACCCGGTCCACGTTAACCCCCAGGGCAAGTTTTCCGAGCGCGTAGCCGATATAGGTTGTTCGGAAGATGTGCTCCGCCACCGACTCCGCGCCGGTACCAAGGAATTGAAATCCGCTCCGGGGAGTGCGCTTTAGCATGCCTGCTTCGAAAAGAAAGTTTGCGATATTTTTCATGTTGTTTGGTTAATCAGAATGTCACGTTCTGACGTTTCATCAAGAGTTCTCCGAGATAGGATCCCGGCTTGACCTCTGCATTCTTGATCCATTCCGCACCCTCAAGACCATATGACTTCACACAGGAAGCACAAATATAAAACTTGCAATCAAAATCTTCCACCAGACTTTTCATAAGTTCCGCAACCGGTGAAAAAGCATGCTGCCATGTTGCGGATTCAGCGAATCCCCTGCGCGCAAGATGGACTCCTTCGTTCATCAAAAAGAAATCTATCTTGGCATCAAAGGCCGCCATATTGGTTGCCAGCTGAAGCGCTGCCGCCGCACGTTCGATCGCATCATACGAATGGCTGATGATAAATACAAATTCCTTGTTTTCCATAGCACTCTCCAAATTCCACTTTCTTTTTTTTATTTTCTACTCGCTTTACTTCTCAGACTAATGCAACAGCCATTCTCCTTAACAAGATACCACCAGCTCAATAATTTATCCAATAATTATTTTTAATGCCTGCTTTGTTAGAAAAAAAACTGTTTGGTAAGGTTATCCAGATAATATGTTCCTTTTAATTACTATTATTATCTATTAAATAAATTAGTAGTAGTAGTAGTAGTGTCTGTTGATATGTGAGAAGAAGAAAAAAGGTGTTGATAAAAATGATAAATCGAGAAAGGATAATTACGGGACTTTCGTGTGTTTAATGAAGGACAACGTTGTTGATAACCAGGCGAGAAAACTTATACACAGAATATCAATAAACCGTTCACAGAAAAATGTTGATAGTTTATTAGCCTGGAGGCCAGGCAAACATGCGGCCGGATAACAGATGAAGATGGATGTGGAAAACGGACTGACCGGCATCCTGGCCGTTGTTGATTACCATCCGGTACCCGCCCTGATCAAGCCCTTGTTTGGAAGCAATGGTCTTGGCAACAAAGAACAGGTGCCCGATGACCTCGCGGTCCGTGACAACGATGCTGTGAATGTCCGCAATATGTTTTTTGGGTACAATAAGCACATGGACCGGCGCCTGGGGATTGAGGTCCTCAAAAGCGACCGAGAGCTCATCATCGTGGACGATCTTTGCAGGAATCTTTTTCTCGACAATCTTGCAAAACAGACAGTGTGGGCCGGAGCTCATTCTTTTTCTCCTTGCGCGTTACCGGCAAAGCTCCTGAAAAAGCAGGACCTCTCTCCCGTATGACAGGCGGGTCCGATCTGTTCTACCATGATGAGAAGCGTGTCCTGATCGCAATCGTAGAGGATGTTCTTTACGCGCTGAATGTGGCCGGAAGTCTCGCCCTTTTGCCAGAACTTTTGGCGTGAGCGGCTCCAATACCAGGTGAAGCCGCTCTCAACGGTTTTTTTCAGTGACGCGGCGTTCATGTAAGCCATCATCAAAATCTCAAGGGTCTTCCAGTCCTGGATGATAGCGGGAATCAGTCCCTTGTCGTCATATTTCAGGTTTTCGGGGATCAGCATTAAAGGCTTTTTATCATAAACCGGAAGAAAAGTCCAGCGGAGAGAAAAGAGAAACAGATTGATTCGTTTGCAAAACCGGTTTGGTTAAGACTATCGTGGATTGGGGAAAAAGTATTTTTTTCAGATGAAAAGATTGATCTGGGAGTCTGCTGCCGAATCCAGCCATGACGCCGCACCGCCGAACTCAACGCCATCGATGATATCTGACGGCTTTACTCCCATAACATCCATGGTAATTTTGTGTTCTTTTTATGCGGTTTTTTTAATGTAGAAGGTAAACGTGCCCGATCCTTCTTCTGTCTTCAGGAGCTCATTGCCCGTTCTCTTTGCCCATGATGCCATATCACTCTTTGAACCGGCGTCCGTGGATTCTACCTTGAGAACCTGGTCCTTGGACAGTGCTTCCACTGCTTTTTTTGTTTTTAAAATCGGCAGCGGGCAGCTCATTCCCTTAGCATCTAAAAACTGATCAAATTTTATATCGTCTGACATACAATGTACCTCCAAAAAAAAGATTACAAACACCTTCCGTTGAAACAGCTGTTCTATTATACTACTGACAGTTGCAATGTCAAGCAATTATTACTTGGAACAGACAAGAATCAAGCTTAGAGATTGATGTTTCTTAATCTGCATAAGCCCGATCCACGGTTTTCGAGATCTTGGTCCATGAGATATGATTTTGACACGGAACAATCCAATAGAAGCAGAAGAGCAGAGATGCAATGTGGATAAAAATACCTTGCCAGAATGTCCGTGTTCTGGTATAGTTTGCCACGCTGGTATCCAATGTCAGAACTGACTAGCAAAATGCATGCTAATCTTGGTCAGGCAGCAATACAGAAAAACTCGTAATAATAGGGCAACAAAAAGCGGACTATAAGCCTCCGCATGAAACAATAACCCCACGAAAAGTAAGAAAAAAACACATTGTCCACACCTGTGGATAAGCATGTTTGTAACCAGAGCGGTTTTTTGGGGTATTTTTGGGGTATGTATGGATCAGGAACGTGTTTGGGAAGAGATACTATTACTCATAGAAAACCGAATGTCCAAGCAGGGTTATGACACCTGGTTCAGCCAGTCAAAGCTTCTGTCGATAGACGGCAATAAGATACAGATCGAGGTTCCGAGTAAGTTCCATCGGGACTGGATAAAAGAGCATCACTGGAGCACTCTTTCCGATGTCATCAAGGAAGTAACGAAGCGAGAGGACATGGAGATCGACTTTTTTGTCCAACCCCAGTTGGCGGTGAAAAAAGCCGTTCGTCAGACCAAAGAAGAAAAAAAAGAGGGCCGCGAGGACAAGATCGGCCTCTTCGAAAAAAAGTACACCTTTGCAAATTTCGTCGTTGGTCCCAGCAACCAATTTGCTCACGCCGCGGCAAGGGCTGTGGCGGATGCGCCGGGTCGATCGTACAATCCGCTCTTTATTTACAGCGGCGTCGGACTGGGCAAGACACATCTCGTGAACGCTGTCGGCCACCACATCCAAAGCAAGTCACCACGGACAAAAGTTGCGTACCTCTCGTCCGAGCAATTCACAAACGAACTCATCAACAAAATGAGCCATCAGCGCATGGAGGAGTTCCGTCAGAAGTACCGGAACATGGACGTCCTGCTTATTGATGATATTCAGTTCATTGCCGGCAAAGAGCGGACCCAGGAAGAATTTTTTCATACATTCAACACGCTTTATGAAGCCCAGAAGCAGATCGTGCTCACCAGCGATCGGCAGCCCAAGGAAATTCCTGATATCGAAGAACGGCTCCGTTCTCGTTTTGAGTCAGGCCTGATCACAGATATTCAGCTGCCGGACCTTGAAACCCGGATCGCGATCCTGAAGAAAAAAGCTGAGTTCTGGAGCATCCGCCTGCCCGATGATGTTGCGGAATTTCTGGCCTCGATGATGAAGAGCAACATCCGGGAGCTCGAAGGCGGCCTGGTGAAACTAGGCGCGGTCTCATCGCTCACGAACACCGAGATAACGCAGGAACTTGCCAAGAACGAACTCAAGTACCTTCTTGACAGCCGGGAACGGGTCATCACCAACGAGCTTGTGCAGAAGGTCGTATCTGAAGCGTTCGGTGTGAAGATTTCCGACCTCAAGTCGAAACGTCGCACGAGAGCAGTGGTATTGCCGCGCCAGGTGGCAATGTATCTTTGCCGAAGTCTCGCGGGATCATCGCTTCCGGAGATCGGTAATTTTTTTGGCGGCAAGGACCACAGCACCGTCATTCACGCAATCAAAGTGATCGAAGAAAAAAAAGAAAAAGACCCGGAATTAAAAGCCAGAGTGGAGATGTTAATTAAGCAGTTAAGACATTGAAATACAAAGGCAATAAACTAAACAATTTAATTGCTTTTTAATAGGGATTCTGATAGAATTTCGTGGTTGTGACAGGAGGCGTCCCTGATGAAACTGACAATAAAAAAAGAGGAAATTCTGAAGGGGTTACAGAGGATCCAGGGTGTTGTGGAAAAGAAGAACACCATGCCCATTCTCTCGAACATGCTCCTCATTGCCGATAAAAGTGGTGTGGAGATCATCGCTACGGACCTTGAGATCGGATTGCGCGGACGTTATGCGGCGACGGTCGAGAAGCCCGGCGCTGTCACCGTGTCGGCGAAGAAAATGTATGAGATCGTGCGGGAGCTTCCGTCAGAAGACATCCAGATCAAAGTCGAAGACAACAACTGGGTCAAGATACAAACAGGCCATTCACAGTTCAAGCTCGTCGGCTTGCCCCGGGACGAGTACCCCGCGCTCCCTGACGTTTCGGAAGAAGGCATGATCGTCATCGAAGGCGATATGCTTCGCGACATGATCAAGAAGACGCTTTACGCCGTGGGTGAGAACGACGCCCGGTATGTACTGAACGGTCTCTTTGTCCATATGACACAGACCAAAGGCGGCCTCAACATACGGATGGTCGGTACCGACGGACACCGGCTTTCGATGGTCGACCGGGTTATGGACGCAAAACATAAGGAAGAGAGCGTCATCATCCCCAAAAAAGCGATGATGGAGCTTCGACGACTCCTTGAGGAGGACACGCCCAAAGCTGAGCTCCGTCTGGGCTTCGGCAAGAACCACGCGCTGTTCAAGCGCGATGGTCTGGTCATGGTGACGAAGCTCATTGACGGCAACTATCCCAACTATCTCCAGGTTGTGCCCGCGAAGAGCACGAAGAAGGTCACTGTGTCCAAGGACATCTTTACCCATGCGGTGAAGCGCGTTTCAATCCTGTCCAAGGAAAAGACCAACGCCGTAAAACTACAGCTCGAACAGGGCCGGCTCATTCTTTCCACGAACAATCCGGAAGTGGGTGAGGCAAATGAAGAGCTTGCTGTGGATTACAAGGGAGAGGCGATCGCGATCGGATTCAACTCGCGCTATCTCATGGATGTGCTTTTGGCCATGGACCGGGAGACCATCTCTCTTGAGCTAAGCGATGCGCTGAGCCCCTGCCTGATTACTGAAGAGGGCGACGAAAACTACAAATGCGTTGTGATGCCGATGAGAGTCTAGCGACATTCTGCGAATGTCGTATTGTAAATTGAAGATTTAAGATTGGAAATTGAAAAATTGCGCCGGACGGTGTTGATTTTACAATTTCCAATGCAATAATACCGTGAGGGATTGCTCCGCATTGAGCGGTAAAATCCCTTTTTTTGCGAGGAGTGGATGGACTATACTGCAGACAGCATAAAGGTGCTCGAAGGTCTTGAGGCCGTGCGTAAACGGCCGGCCATGTACATCGGCAGCACCGGGAGCGTTGGTCTTCACCACCTGGCCTACGAGATCGTGGACAACAGCGTGGATGAGGCCATGGCAGGCTTCTGCTCGTGTATTGATGTCATCATCCATATCGACAACAGCGTCACGGTGATCGATGACGGCCGCGGCATCCCCACACAGATGCACACCACGCAGAAGCGTTCAGCCGCCGAGGTCGCCCTCACGGTGCTCCACGCAGGCGGCAAGTTCGACAGCGACGTATACAAGGTCTCCGGCGGCCTCCACGGCGTGGGTGTATCCGTGGTGAATGCGCTTTCGGAATGGCTCGAGCTCGAGATCAAGCAGAACGGCAAGGTCTATCAGCAACGATACGAGCGTGGCAACCCGCAGGCCCCGCTTGCGGAGACCGGCACGACAACGACGATGGGCACCAAGGTCACCTTCAAGCCTGACTTTCAGATCTTTGAGGACCGTGAGTACAGCTACGATATTCTGTCGCAGCGCTTGCGCGAACTCGCGTTCCTGAACCGGGGCCTGAAAATCTCGATTCAGGATGAACGCTCGGGCAAAAAACAGACCTTCTTCTATGAAGGCGGCATCGTCTCGTTTATCGAGTATCTGAACAAGAACAAGACAACGCTTCACCCGACCCCTATTTATCTTACCAAAGAACGGGAAGGCATCTTTGTAGAGATTGCGCTCCAATACAACGACAGCTATGTGGAGCAGGTCTTCGCCTTTGCAAACAACATCAACACCCAGGAGGGCGGCACGCACCTCGTGGGATTCAAGGCCGCTCTCACACGCACGGTGAACAGCTATGCGGTCGCAAGCGGGCTGCTCAAGAATGGCGACGAGGCCTTCTCGGGAGAAGACGTGCGCGAGGGATTGACGGCGGTCGTGAGCGTGCGTCTTCAAAACCCTCAGTTCGAGGGACAGACCAAGACCAAGCTCGGCAATAGCGAGGTCAAGGGCATCGTCGAGGGCATGGTGAACGAGTCCCTCGGGACCTATCTTGAAGAGAACCCTGCGGTCGCGCGCAAGGTGGCGGAGAAGGGTTTGAACGCCGCCCGGGCGCGCGAGGCGGCCCGTAAGGCCCGGGAGCTCACCCGGCGCAAGGGAGTTCTTGACTCAACGTCCCTCCCGGGCAAGCTGGCGGACTGCCAGGAAAAGGACCCGGCACTCTCGGAAATCTTTATCGTTGAGGGAGATTCAGCAGGCGGTTCAGCAAAACAGGGCAGGGACCGGAAGAATCAGGCCATCCTTCCGCTCAAAGGCAAGATCCTGAACGTGGAGAAAGCGCGTTTCGACAAAATGCTCTCCAGCGACGAGATCAAAGTGCTTATCACCGCCCTTGGCGCAGGCATCGGACGCGAGGAGTTCAATATCGCCAAGATTCGCTATCATAAGATCGTGATCATGACCGACGCCGATGTGGACGGCGCCCACATTCGCACCCTGCTGCTCACGTTCTTTTATCGCCAGATGCCCCAGATCATCGAGCGCGGTTATCTGTACATCGCCCAGCCGCCGCTCTTCAAGATCAAGCGGGGCAAGACCGAGCGCTACATCAAGGATGATTCACGCATGGAAGACTTTTTGCTCGACGTTGCAGCGGAGGATGTCGAGCTCTATTCGCCTGAACTGGGCGACTGGCTGCACGGCGAGCGGTTGATCACCACGCTCAAGAAACTTGTGCAGTTCGAACGAACGCTCGACAAATTCCGAAGAAAACGCCTCGACGTCTTGGTGCTGCGTTCGCTTCTGCTCGACAAGACATTCAACAAAGCATACCTCAAAGAAGAGGAGAAGCTCAAGGCATTGGCCATCAGAGTGGAGGAGTATCTCAAGCAATTTCATCCCAAGACCAGGACCGAATGGGCGATCGAACCGGACGAGGAGCACCAGGCCCTGCGGCTTCGATTTGATTCTCAATACGATGCCGCGCACTCGAGCATCATCCTTGACGAGAATTTCGTGACCACGCCCGAGTTCCGTGAACTCCAGAGCCTGTCGCCGGCCCTCCTCGGTCTCGGCGGGCCGGAGTATAAGATCCGGGAGAAGGCCGAAGAAAAAAGCTTCAGCAATCCAGGCAAGCTTGTACACTATATCCTCGACCTCGGTAAAAAGGGTCTCGCGATCCAGCGGTATAAAGGCTTGGGCGAGATGAATCCCGAGCAACTCTGGAAAACGACCATGGACCCTGAAAAAAGGACGTTCCTCCAGGTCACGGTTGAAGATTCGGTCAAGGCCGACGAGATCTTTACGATCCTCATGGGCGATGCCGTGGAGCCGCGCCGCGCCTTTATCCAGCGGCATGCACTGGAAGTGAGAAATCTGGATGTATAAACACCCTCGCCCCTCGGTGAGAGAAAAATAGTCAGAAAGTAAGACGGTAGATTGGGTTGAGCAGCGCGAAACCCAACAAATTCGTCATAATCGTCGGCGGGAATAAATGATCGAACGGATCGTACGAAAAGGATGCTTGCGGGACATTTTGGAAACCAGGGAAAACCTACTCTTCTGGTTGTCAAAAACAGCGGAAGAGCGCATCGCAGTTGTCGAGCGCCTGAGGAGAGAACGCGATGGAAGAGCAAGCCGATTACAAAGAATTGCTCGCGTTGTTCAACGCCCATGACGTGCGTTACATCATTGTCGGCGCCTATGCGCTCGCTTTTCACGGAGCGCCGAGATACACGGGTGATCTGGATCTTCTCGTGCGCCCTGATGAGGTGAACGGACGACGCATTCTAAGCGCCCTTGAGGCGTTTGGTTTTGGATCCCTGGGACTTACCGTCGATGATTTCTCGGTTCCCGACAGGATCATTCAACTTGGCGTGCCTCCAGTACGCGTTGATATCATAACATCGATCACCGGCGTAACATGGGATGAAACGGAAGCGGATCGCGTTCAAGGAACGTTCGGCACTATCCCGGTCTCGTACATTGGGAAGAACTCGTTTATTCGTAACAAGCGCGCATTGGGAAGAAATAAAGACTTTGCGGACGCTGAGGCCCTTGGCGAGGATACATAATTATGGAACCTCAGGAAATAAAATCACAGATCAATATCGAGCAGGAGATGAAGACCTCCTACCTCGACTACTCCATGAGCGTGATCGTGGGGCGGGCGCTTCCGGATGTGCGCGACGGACTGAAGCCCGTGCACCGGCGGATCCTTTACGCCATGTTCCGCGAAGGGCTTCTGCACAGCAAGAAATATTCAAAGAGCGCCGGCGTGGTCGGCGAGGTCCTGAAAAAGTACCATCCCCACGGAGACAGCGCGGTGTATGACACCATGGTCAGGATGGCCCAGGATTTCAACATGCGCTATCCGCTTGTGGACGGTCAGGGCAACTTCGGCTCGGTTGACGGCGATCCGGCCGCGGCGTACCGGTATACCGAAGCGCGGCTCACCAAATTAGCGGAAGAACTTCTTGCCGATATCGACAAGGAGACGGTTGACTTCACCCCGAACTTCGACGACACAACGGTCGAGCCGTCGGTGCTTCCCACGCGCGTGCCGAACCTGCTGATCAACGGTTCCGCCGGCATTGCGGTGGGCATGGCCACGAACATCCCGCCGCATAATCTTTCCGAGGTCGTTGACGGGCTGGTGATGATGATCGACAACCCCGAAGTCACGATCCCCGAGCTCATGACCGCGATCAAGGGACCGGACTTTCCCACTGCCGGATTTATCCACGGCTATGAAGGTATCCGCCAGGCCTATATGACGGGCCGGGGCATCATTCAGATGCGCGCCCGGGCCTTGATCGAAGAGGGCAAGGGAGACCGCGAGAGCATCATCGTGACCGAACTCCCCTATCAGGTGAACAAGGCACGATTGCTCGAGCGGATCGCCGAACTTGTGCAGGAAAAGAAGATCACGGGCATCGCCGAGATCCGGGACGAATCGGACCGCGAAGGCATGCGCATCGCGATCGATCTCAAAAAAGGCGAGCTCTCGACGGTAATCCTGAATCAGCTCTTCAAACATACGGCCATGCAGTCGACCTTCGGCGTGATCATGCTCGCCCTGGTGAACAACCAGCCGCGCGTGCTGAATCTACGCAAGCTCCTGTCGAACTTCATCCAGCATCGCCGGGAAGTGGTGGTGCGCAGGACCAAGTTCGACCTGAGAAAAGCCGAAGAACGCGCACACATTCTGTTGGGTCTTAAGATCGCCCTCGATAATCTCGACGCGGTCATCGCTTTGATCAAGGCGTCGGCAAACCCTGAGGAGGCCGGAAGAGGACTGGTTCGCGAGTTCAAGCTCTCTGAGATCCAGGCCAAGGCCATCCTTGAGATGCGGCTCCAGCGGCTCACCGGACTTGAGCGCGAAAAGATCATCGCGGAATACGAAGAGGTGCTCAAGGAAATCGCGAAGTTGAGCGAGATCCTCGGTTCCGACGCCCTGGTGATGAAGATCATCAGGGACGAGCTGCTTGCCATAAAGGAAGAGTATGGCGATGTACGCCGGACCGAGATTGTGGCACAATCCTCTGAGATCGATATCGAGGACCTGATCAAGGACGAGGAGATGGTGATCACGATCTCGCATGCGGGCTATATCAAGCGTAATCCGCTCACGACGTACCGGGCGCAACGGCGCGGCGGCAAGGGCAAGATAGGCATGGAGACCAAGGAAACCGATTTTGTCGAACAGCTTTTCACGGCCTCCACGCACAGCTATATACTTTTCTTCACGAACAGGGGCCGGGTGTACTGGCTTAAGGTGCACCAGATTCCTGAGGCCGGCCGGCAGGCGAAAGGCAAGGCGATCGTGAACCTGCTCCAGATCGGACAGAATGAGCGGGTCACCGCCGCGCTCCCGATCCGCCATTTTACGCCGGACAAGTTCATCCTCATGGCGACGAAGAGCGGCATCGTCAAAAAAACAGAGCTCGATTCGTACAGCCATCCGCGGCCGTCGGGCATCATCGCGATCACGCTTGAGGAAGGCGACGAGCTCATCGCGGCCGAAGTGACGGACGGCAAGTGCGATGTATTCCTCGGCACAAAGGACGGCCTCTCGATTCGGTTCTCGGAGACCGATGTGCGCGAGATCGGCCGCACGGGCAAGGGCGTGATCGGAATACGGCTTGATGAGGGCAACGCGGTCGTGGGCATGGAGATCGTCCGGGATGATTCCACGATCCTTACCGCGACCGAGTACGGCTATGGAAAACGAAGCACGCTCGAGGACTACCGGAGCCAGGGCAGGGGCGGGAAGGGCATCATCACGATCAAGATTACGGAGAAGAACGGCCGGGTCATCGGCATGGCCCAGGTCTCCGCGGAAGACGAGATTATTCTCATCACGTCGAACGGCAAGGTGTTGCGCATCCGGGCAAAGGATATCTCGGTCCAGGGCCGGAACACGCAGGGCGTGCGCCTGTTTGATATCGAAGAAGGCGATACCGTGGTCAGCTTTGCCAAACTGGTGGAGCGCGAAGAAGATAAAGAAGCAATCCCGGAAAAGATCATACCGGAACCCTCCGACAGCCAGGATACCAGTGCGTCATGAAAAAAGGCGTGATTGTTCTTCTGCTCGGGATGGTTTTGCTGGCAGGATGCGATGTTTTTGACAAGACCGCGCAGAACGAGTTTGAGACCGCGACCAAGCTTTGGAACGCAGGTGATTACCAGAATGCGGTCATGCAGTATTTTGCGCTTGTGAAGGAGCATCCCTCCAGTTCGCGGGCGGACGACGCGCTTTACTGGGCAGGGGTAACGCAGTTTCTTTATCTCGGAGAGACGGAGAAGTCGCTCCAGACATTCAGACTGCTCTTGAAGAGGTATCCTCATCGGGACATGGCGCCCGCTGCCCAGTGGTACATCGCCCAGATCTACGAGCTTGGGTACAGCGATTACGAACGCGCCGCGGTAGAATACCGCAGGGCCGCGGAGTATACGAACCGCGAGGTGATGGAAAAAAGCCTGTACAGCCTTGCTGACAACCTGTTCCGTCTCGGCAAGCGGGATGAGGCACGGGATGTCTGGATGAGACAGGTGACGGAATTCCCGAACGGGCCGCAATCGCGGCTTGCCAATTACCGGCTCGGGACCGCCGCCTTTGCAAAGGGCGATTTGAAAAACGCGGAGTCGTTTTACCGGAAAACACTCGAGAACGGCACCGATCAGGAGCTTGCGATCAAGGCGAAATTCGCCCTTGCCGGCTGTTTCGAGGCAGGGGATAATCTGGCCGAGGCGCTCAAGCTCTACAAGGAGATCGAACCCGTGTATGCGAACACGGAGGCCATCAAGATCAAGATCCGGGCGCTCGAAACCAGGATCATTAAGAAAAGTTATTGACAACGTACAAGGAGAATGTTAGCTTAAATGCTCGATTTACGGTTCGTTCGGGAGAAAACTGACACCGTCAGGGCCGCGTTGTCCCGTCGCGGCATCACGGTTGATCTGACAGAGTTCCTGGCGCTGGATGACAAACGGCGCGCGGCGCAGCAGACGATCGAGACCCTTCGCCGCAGGCGCAATGAGGTCTCTGAGGAGATCGGCAGGCTCAAGAAGACCGGCCAACCCGCAGAGGACAAGGTTTTGGAGATGCGAGCGGAGGGCGACAAGATCGCCGAGCTCGAAAACAGCGCCCGCGAGGTTGAGGAAGCACAGCGGAACATCCTGCTCAATATTCCAAACCTGCCGAATGCCTCGGTGCCCGACGGCAAGGACGAGAATGACAATCAGGAGATCAGGCGATGGTCTCCGCAGGGCGGTGAGCCGCCGAAGTTCCCGTTCGAGCCCAAGCCCCACTGGGACTTGGCCGAATACCTGGACATTATTGATTTTGACCGGGCAGCCAAGATCACCGGCGCCCGCTTCGCTCTTTACAAAGGCATGGGCGCACGGCTCGAACGCGCCCTGATTAATTTCATGCTCGACCTCCATACCACGGAGCATGGCTATCTTGAGGTGCTCCCCCCGTTCATGGTGAACAGGACGAGCATGACCGCCACGGGCCAGCTCCCCAAGTTCGAGGAAGAGCTTTTTCGGGTCGAGAACGGGACGTACTATTTAATTCCTACGGCGGAAGTTCCGGTAACCAATATTCATCGGGACGAAATACTGCCGGAAGAAAAACTTCCGATACTCTACACAGCCTACACGCCTTGTTTTCGCCGCGAGGCGGGTTCCTATGGCAAGGACACTCGCGGGCTCATCCGGCAACATCAGTTCAACAAGGTGGAGCTGGTCAAGTTCTCGAAACCTGCAGATTCGTACGATGAACTGGAAAAGCTCACCCGCAATGCCGAGGAAGTGCTCAAGCGGATCGGTCTCGCGTACCGGGTGATCGCGTTGTGCGCCGGGGACTTGGGGTTTTCCGCGGCAAAGACATACGACATCGAGGCCTGGCTCCCGTCGCAGAACAAATACCGGGAGATCTCCTCATGTTCCAACTTTGAGGATTTTCAGGCGCGGCGAGGGAACATCCGGTTCAAACCCGCCGGTGGAAAGAAGACCGAACTCGTACACACGCTGAACGGTTCCGGTCTTGCCGTGGGCCGCACGGTGGTGGCGATCCTGGAGAATTTTCAGCAGTCCGACGGGAGTGTTGTGGTCCCCGAAGCGCTCCGGAAATACATGGGTGGAGCGGAGAAGATAACGAGGGACGAGGGACGAGGGACGAATGGACGAGAAACAAATTCATCGCGTCCATCATCTTAGCGAACGCAGAGAGCGGTCGTCCATCGTCTGTCGAAGATTTTTCGGAGAGATGGCCGAGCGGTTTAAGGCGGCGGTCTTGAAAACCGTTGAGCGAAAGCTCCGGGGGTTCGAATCCCTCTCTCTCCGCCATAAATATCCACGAAGGATGAGGGACGACGGACGACGGATGCAACGGCATTAAAGCATACGTCCATCGTCCTAGTGAGCGAAGCGAACGGACGTCCATCGTCAATCGTATTTATAAACCGGAGAGGTGGCCGAGCGGCTGAAGGCAGCTGCCTGCTAAGCAGTTGTGGGGGTGACTCCACCCCGGGTTCGAATCCCGGCCTCTCCGCCATTTTTATCATGTCCGCGACTGAGCATGGCGTTCTATCGGGCATAGCGCATGTAATAAGTTGATATCATAAAAAGTTGTGAAGGAGGATGTATCGATGAAGAAGCTTCTATCCGTTATCCTGGTCAGTGGTCTTGTGTTTTCATTCATAGGCTGTAAGAAAAAAGAGGAGAAGCCCCTGCTGCCGCCAGGGCATCCGAGCATGGAGGGAGGGATGCCGCCGTCAGGGGGGGTGCCGCCTGCGGGGATGCCGGCTGATATGCCGAAAATAGACCGTACTATCACCATTCCGAAAGAAGTAGCAGCAAAATGGTCCTCCGTAAAGCTTGCTGTCGAGGACAAAGTCGCGAAGAACATGAAAGAATATACTGTAGCCATAGGGTCTGAGCTGGCAGTGCCGAACACGAAGGTTAAGATCAAGGTCCTCGCGTTCCTGCCGGATTTCAAGATGGGCGATAAGGACATTACCTCGGCTTCTGACAAGCCGAACAATCCTGCGGTGCAGGTGGCGGTGACTGAGCCGGGCAAAGAGGAGTGGAAAGGCTGGCTCTATTCCATGCATCCCGGTATTCACCCGTTCCCGCATGAGAGGCTCGCGATCACGCTTGTGAATGGCGTTTCAAAGTAACCGTAACAGGATCAAATCGGTAGATCGGTGCACAGATGCATCCTCGCATCTGGGCGCTTTATTTTGCGCCCATAGCTCAGCTGGATAGAGCAACGGACTACGAATCCGTAGGCCAGAGGTTCGAATCCTCTTGGGCGCACCATATACTCACTGGCGATAAAAACCAGGTAACAGATAAACAAGCTGATGGAGTAGAGAGCCCTCCGGCCTCAGGGGTTTCAGGGGAAGGCTTCCCCTGAGCTTCGGGGAGATGCCAGAGGGGGCAGGCCTCCTCTGGGGGAGCCCTTTAAGGGGCGACGGCCAGACGGTTCGAATCCTCCTGGGCGCACCATACTAAAAAAAAATGAACCAACCGGAGCAAAAGACGGACGAAGATTTTATGCGCTTGGCGCTGGCCGAGGCCGAGAAGGCCGCTGCATGCGGAGAAACCCCGGTCGGGGCAGTGCTCGTTCTCGCCGGCGCGGTCATCGCAAGGGCGCATAACATGCGCGAAACCTGGCAGGATCCCACGGCACACGCAGAAGCCATTGTTCTCCGCGAAGCGTCCGCGAGGCTCGGCAGGTGGCGGTTACAGGATGCAACCCTCTACGTAACCCTCGAGCCCTGCCTGATGTGTGCCGGCGCATTGGTGCTCGCACGGGTCAACAGGCTGGTCTATGGCTGCCGGGACCCAAAGGCCGGAGCGCTCGGATCTGTATATGATGTGGTGCGTGACGGCAGGCTGAATCATGTTTACCGCATCACACCGGGAATGCTCGAGGCTGAATGTCGTCAGGTGCTCTCGGGATTTTTTGAGAAACTGAGAGAGAAATAAGCTCGGAGTTCCCCCGATAAAATCATTCGAGGGCAGGCTGCGTTCAAAGTTCGGAGTGTTACGTCGTAACGGGCCATCGGTTATTTTTCTCCGATCTCCGAACTAAGAACTCCATGCTGTTGTAAAATCGGAGAGGTGGCCGAGCTGGCTGAAGGCGGCAGTCTCGAAAACTGTTGTGGGGGTAACTCCACCCCGGGTTCGAATCCCGGCCTCTCCGCCATGATTTCTTAAAATAAGTTCGTAGTTCAGAGTTAGGAGTGTTAGCTCACAACGGCATATTCAGCTAATTATCTCCGAACTCCGAACCAAGAACTCTATACTGTCGTAAAACCGGAGAGGTGGCCGAGAGGCCGAAGGCGCACGCTTGGAAAGCGTGTTTAGGGTAACCTAACGTGGGTTCGAATCCCACCCTCTCCGCCATATTTTATTGTGGATTGCGGAGTGCGGATTGCGGAATGGAAAATCCGAAATCCGCAATCGACAATCCGAAATTGTAACGCGCTCATGAGCCCGGGTCCTGCGCAATCACGGTCCCGTGAACCCCGTCAGGTCCGGAAGGAAGCAGCGGTAAACGGGTTCCGGGTGTGCCGCAGGGAAGCCCGGGTTTGTGAGCTTTTTATTTTTTTGAATGGGGGAGGCACGTTGCGACACCGACCCCTTCCGTATGAAACCATATCCCCGATAGAAGCACTCGGGGATGACAGAAACATGCCGGAAAATATTGTCATTCCCAAAGGTTCAAAAGCCTGCCCCAGCATGTTTTTAAGCCGGGGGGGAATCTGGTTTTCAAAGGACGCACATTATGAGCTATCAGGTCCTTGCAAGAAAATGGAGGCCGCAGGTATTTGATGACGTGGTGGGTCAGACCCACATCACGCGGACGCTCCAGAATGCCATTGTCGCCAACCGGCTGGCCCATGCATTCCTGTTCTCGGGACCGCGTGGCGTGGGTAAGACGACCACAGCGCGCATCCTTGCCAAGGCACTGAACTGCATTGAAGGGCCGACCCCGAATCCCTGCGGCAAGTGTGATTCGTGTTTGGAGACCACAGCTGGCACTTCCGTGGACGTCATCGAGATCGACGGAGCATCGAACCGCGGCATTGAACATATTCGCGAGCTGCGTGAGGCCGTAAAGTACGCGCCCTCGGCCGGCAAGTACAAGGTCTACGTGATCGACGAGGTCCACATGCTCACGAACGAGGCCTTTAATGCCCTGCTCAAGACCCTTGAAGAGCCGCCGCCCCATGTCCTCTTTATCTTCGCGACCACCGAACCCCAGAAGATCCCCGCTACGATCCACTCCCGATGCCAACGCTACGGTTTCAAGCGGGTCGCGCTCCACGACATCATCGCGCATCTTCACAAGATCGCCGCTGCCGAGGGGATCACCATAACCGACCAGGGGCTTGCCTTGATCGCCCGGGCCGCTGAAGGAAGCATGCGGGACTCGCAAAGCCTTCTGGACCAGGCGGTTTCGTACAGCGGCATGGAGGTCCGGGACGAAGACCTCCAGACCATTCTTGGTTCCGTTGCGCAGGCATCTCTTTTACAATTCGCCTCACAACTTTTGTCACGGGACGCCGCGGGCCTGCTCAAACAGGTGGATGCTTTGCTGGAGCAGGGGCAGGACATGCGCCAATTCCTGGCGGGCGTTGTTGAGCACCTGCGGAACCTCATGATCGTGAAGATCGCGACCGATCCCGGGAGGATCGTTGAGCTTCCTGCCACGGACCTGGAGGCGATCAAACAGCAGGCCGGGGGCGCCGAATCAGAATATCTCCTGATGCTTTTCGACAGCCTGTCCAGGACCCTTGAGGACATGCGTTGGTCGCCCCACCAGCGCTTTACGATCGAGGTCGGTCTTATAAAGGCATGCAGTCTCGCACCGCTCGAGCCCCTGGGTGAGGTGCTCGGGAGGATGAAAGATCTTGAAGCACGGCTTGCTTTAGGCCGGACACCGACACCGCCGGCAGTGTCCGCCGCACACCGTGTCAGTGAAAAGCCTGCCGAATACCGGGGGGCGAAGCCGTTGGCGGCCTCTGCGCAGCCCGCACCGCGGGCGGAGGGCGAACAGGGTGACGTCTGGGGCAGTATTATGACAGCCCTGAGATTGAAAAAGCCGGGCCTGGCATCGGCTCTGAGTCAAAGCAGGCTTATCGAAATAACGGAAAATCAGATCGTGATCGGCGTATTGGGCAATGGTTTTCAGACGGAGCTCGTTGAGAGACAGGAAAACCGGGCACTGATAGAAGAGATCGCCGCCGGAATCATGAATAAGAAGTTGAGCATGAAGATACAGCTTCTCGCCGCAACCCCGCGATCCGGCGCGCAAACAGCGCAGAAAAAAGGCAGGATTGAAGATCAGGATCCGGCAGTGCAGGAAGTGCTCAAGGTTTTCACACAAGGAGAGGTGATTGAACCTGACCATGCCCGTGAATGACGAAGACGGGACGCAGCGCATCCCGGAGCACCGCCCGGTTGTTTTTTATATTTTCACGTACCCCGCAATTTTAGTTGCAAAACCGTAAAAATTCTTTTATTATATTCTTCCCTTTACCCCGTTTGAGAAAATCGTCACGCTGCGGCGTGATTGATATCATAGAATAAACAGATTGTGTCATAACGTAACGTTGAAGAAATTGTTCTTTGACGAGATTTGTCTGATGTATCATTCCACGAACCCAAAAGGCGCTCAATGTCAAAAAATATAATTGGAAATCTCATGAAGCAGGCCCAGCAGATGCAGGAGCGTGTAAAGAAGCTCCAGGATGAGGCGGCGGGCAAGACCGTCGAGGCATCCTCGGGCGGCGGCATGGTAACCGTGGTCGCGAACGGACGCCAGGAAGTTCTTTCGATAAAGATAGACCCTTCGGTGGTCGACCCGAAAGACATTGATATGCTCCAGGACCTGGTTACGGCAGCGGTGAACGAGGCGCTTCGAAAATCGCAGGACCTGATGAAAGACGAGATGGCGAAGCTCACCGCCGGCATGGGACTCCCGCCGGGGCTGATTTAGCTCGTATTCATAGCTGATGGCTCATAGTTGATAGCTTTGCGCTGTGGCTATGAGCTAAGAGCCATGAGCTGCGAAGCTATGATACAAAGCGAACAAGACAGGACAGCGGCCGATAAGGAACACGTATCCCGGGACGTCTCTCCTGCGAAGCGACAGGGGAAGGCCGGCGCGCAGGTGGCCGAAGTTTCCGGCAAGACACTCGGCAGGATGGTCGAGGCGTTCATGATGCTTCCCGGCATCGGCAGAAAGAGCGCCGAACGCCTTGCCTTCGCCGTGCTCGGAATGCCGCGGGAAGAGGCCACGAGGATCGCGCAAACCATCCTGGACCTCAAGAACAACAGTCGTTATTGCACGGTCTGTAATAATATCACCGAGGACGAGACGTGCGCTGTTTGCCGGGACGAGAGACGCGACAGCTCGCGCATCTGCGTGGTGGAGGAGCCGAGCAACATCCTGGTCCTCGAAAAGAGCGGCATCTTCAGGGGCCGTTATCATGCACTGATGGGCGCTCTCTCGCCGCTCGACGGGATCGGTCCGGATGACCTCAGGATC
Organism: Nitrospirota bacterium; assembly: GCA_023229435.1. NCBI lineage: Bacteria > Pseudomonadati > Nitrospirota > Nitrospirota bacterium. The sequence goes on along the minus strand of JALNZF010000005.1, from coordinate 146,513 downwards.
GACGGCCTGATGGAGCGGCTTAAGAACGGCGGGGTCAAAGAAGTCATCATTGCGACGAACCCCACGGTAAAGGGCGAGACCACGGCCCTCTACCTTTCAAAGTTGATCAAGCCCCTCGGTATCAGCGTCAGTCGCATCGCCTACGGCCTTCCGGTGGGCGGGGACATCGAGTACGCGGACGAAAATACTGTCCTGCGGGCGCTTGAAGGACGAAGAGAGATGTGAGTCCCGCACAGCGGGACTAATTGCAGATTGGAAATTGGAGATTGTAAATTTGTGGTGCGCCTTAGGCGCGGTATTTACAGCCTATGCAATTTTCAATTTAAAATTTCCAATAAGCTAATTAGAAGCTGGGAGGTTAAGACTATGGCAGAAATGATAGAAATTCGATGGCACGGCCGGGGCGGTCAGGGCACCGTGACCGCAGCCAAGGTGCTTGCCGATGCGTGTTTGAGCGGCGGCCGCAACGTCCAGGCGTTCCCGGAATACGGGCCGGAGCGGGCCGGAGCACCGCTTAAAGCGTACAACAGGATCAGCGAGAAGATACTCCGGATGCACTGCCCGGTGCTGAACCCCGGCGTGGTGGCCGTGGTGGACGCAACGCTCCTTGACGCGATCAATGTTGCCGAAGGCGCTTTGGACAACGCCGTATTCATCATCAACACAAGCAAGGACCCGAAAGAGGTGCGGGCGAAACTGAAAGCCAAGCCGACCCAGAAGGTCTTCACCGTTGATGCGTCCAAGATCGCGGTTGAGACCATCGGCAGGCCCATGCCGAACTCATGCATGCTCGGCGCGGTGAACAGGGCCACGAGCATCGTACCCATGGAGGTGCTGCTCGATGATGTGAAGGGCAGCTTTGGAAAGAAGTTTGCGCAGAAGATCATTGATGGAAATCTCGCCGCGGTGAAGCGCGGATACGAGGAGGTAAAAGAGGGATGAAACAGATGAACTGGAAAGAGCTGCCGCATGCCGGCACGGTGCTGAAGGCCGGCAATGCGAATGAATACAAGACCGGATCGTGGCGGTCGCTCAAGCCGCGCTGGATCGAGGAGAACTGCATCCAGTGCCTGTTTTGCTGGATCTATTGTCCCGATTCATCCGTCATGACGAAGGACGAAAAGATGACGGGGTTCGATTATGACCACTGCAAAGGCTGCGGTGTCTGCGCCATGGAGTGCCCCGGCAAAAAGGGCAACAAGGCCATTGTCATGGAAGAGGAGGGCAAATAACATGGGCGTGACAACGACAAAGACCGTGGCGGTCACCGGCAACCAGGCTGTTGCCGAGGCGCTTCGCCAGTTGAATCCCGATGTGATGCCGGCGTATCCCATCACTCCGTCGACGGGCATCATGGAATCGTTCACGTCGTTCGTCTCGAACGGCAAGGTGGACACCGAGACGATCCTCGTTGAGAGCGAGCACAGCGCCATGAGCGCCTGCATCGGCGCCGCGGCCGCGGGTGGTCGCGTGGCAACTGCCACCAGCTCCCAGGGCATGGCACTGATGTGGGAGATGCTCCATATCGCATCGGGCTACCGGTTGCCGATACTGATGGCGCTCGTGAACCGGGCGCTGTCCGCGCCGCTCAATATTCACTGCGACCACTCCGACGGTATGGGCGCCCGCGATACAGGCTGGATCCAGCTCTACTCCGAGAACGCCCAGGAGGCTTACGATAACACGATCATGGCCTACCGCATTGCCGAACACAAGGACGTACGGCTGCCGATCATGGTCTGCATGGACGGCTTCATCACCAGCCATTCGATCGAGAGCATGCAGTTCATTCCTGATCCGGAGGTAAAAAAGTTTGTAGGCGACTATATCGCGATCGATCCGCTGCTGGACCTTGATAACCCCAAGAGCATCGGCGCCCTGGTGTTGACGGATTACTACATGGAGCACAAGCGCGCCCAGCACGAGGCCATGCTGAATACCAAGAAGGTCATCCAGGACGTCTCGGCAGAATTTGCCAAGCTCTTCGGCCGCACGTATGAGCTGTTCGAATCGTACCGGCTCGAGGATGCAGAGGTCGTCCTCGTGGCGCTCAACTCGGCCGCGGGCACGATCAAGGACGAGATAGATCGTTATCGAGAGAAGGGCGTGAAGGCGGGATTGCTTAAGCCCCGCATGTTCAGGCCCTTTCCGTACGAGGAAGTGAGCGCCGCGCTCAAGAACGCAAAGGCCGTCTGCGTCATGGACCGTGCGGATTCCTTCGGCGGTTACGGACCGCTTTTCATGGAGATCGCCTCGGCCGTGTACCCCTCTCGCCAGGGACCGTTTCTATTCAACAAGATCTATGGTCTCGGCGGCAGGGACCTGATGCCGCTCGACGTGGACCAGGTGATCGACGAGACCATCGAAGTTGCGAAGACCGGCAAGGTCAAGATGGTGAAAGAATACATAACGGTCAGGAACTAACTGACCGTATTGAAAACTGGAAATTGCAAATTTGAAATTTTAAATTTCCAATCTTCAATTTACAATAAGGAGATTTCAATGACCACACCCACACCCACACCCACACCCACACCCACACCCACACCCACACAGGAAAAACCCATGACCTTGAAAGCGCTGACGCACAAGCCTGTCCTGCTTACCGGCGGGCATCGCATGTGCTCCGGCTGCGGCGCGCCGACCATCGTGCGCCAGGTCCTCATGGCCATCGACGGGCCGGTGGTGATCGCGAACGCGACCGGCTGTCTCGAGGTCTCTACGTGTCTCTTCCCGTACACGGCCTGGCAGGTGCCGTGGATGCACAGCGCCTTTGAGAACGCGGCAGCCACGGCTTCCGGCATCGAGACCATGTATCGGTCGCTCCGGAAGCAGGGGAAGCTGAAGAAGGAGATGAAGTTCATCGCCTTTGGCGGCGACGGCGGCACCTATGATATCGGGTTCCAGGCGCTTTCAGGCGCCATGGAGCGCGGTCACCAGTTGCTTTACATCTGCTACGATAACGGCGCGTATATGAACACCGGCATCCAGCGATCGAGCGCCACGCCTTTTTGTGCGGACACAACCACCCAACCGGTGGGCTCCAAGGTCCAGGGTAAAACGCAGCGTCGCAAAGACCTCACCCGCATCATGGCGGCGCACAACGTTGCCTATGCGGCCCAGGCCTCTCCCCACAACTGGAAAGACCTCATGACCAAGGTCCAAAAGGCGCTTGCCACGAACGGACCGGCCTACCTGGGCGTCGTCTCCCCCTGCAACCGCGGCTGGCGTTCCCAGACGAACGACTCGATCCTGCTCTCGCGGCTTGCGGTCGAGACCTGCTACTGGCCGTTGTACGAGGTCCAGGACGGAAAATGGACCATCAATTATGATCCCAAGGACAAGAAAAAGCCGGTTTCCGAGTGGCTCAAGCCCCAGGGTCGTTTCAAGCATCTCTTCGCCCCGGGCAACGAGGCATTGCTCGCAAAGTTTCAAAAGCTCGTTGACGATGACTGGGAGAGCCTCAAGAAACTCCAGGAAATGTCCAAAAGCTGACAATTTCATCATGCAGCAGAAAGATCATAGCCGGGGAGATGCACACCCGGCTATTTTACTTTCCGATTTGCCAAAAAAACGCTTGAAATCTGGACCTTAGTGTGGTTTAATGGTTTTACGTGCGTTGTTTGCAGTCGGGGCCGCACACTTGTTGAGGAGATGCGAACATGCTTGGTCAAGACTTGGTGATGTACGACGAAGAGTTTAAGCTGATCGACGCAGAACTCCGTCGCCTCCTTGCTCAGGCGAATGCAAAGGTAGTGTTCCTCGTTGATAAGAACGGCCAGCTGATCGCGGCCACCGGCGAGACCGAGAACCTGGATACCACGTCGCTCGCATCCCTTACCGCCGGAAACATCGCGGCCACGGGCGGCATGGCGAAGCTTCTCGGCGAGAAGGAGTTCTCCATCCTTTTCCATGAAGGTGCGCGGGACAATATCCATATCTCCATCATCGGCCAACGGGTCATCCTGGTGGTGATCTTCGATCAGCGTTCATCGCTCGGCCTTGTAAGGCTCCGGGTCAAGAAGAGCGCCGAGATACTGGGTAATATATTCGGCCAACTCCTTGTGAAAGTGGAAACGGAAAAGGGTTCAGGCAAAGCAGCTGATTCTCCCTTTGCGGAGATCACCGACGAAGATATTGATAAACTCTTCGGATAAACCAACCTCGCATATTCCCCGAGCGCATGTAGGAGAGGAATTACCGTCCCATGTCTTTTATTAATTATTCGTCGAGAGAGATCAACTGCAAAATCGTTTTCTACGGACCCGGCCTGTGCGGGAAGACGACCAATCTGCAGTGGATCTACAAGAAGACGAACCCCGACAGCAAGGGGAAAATGATATCGCTTGCCACCGAGACCGAGCGGACGCTGTTCTTCGATTTTCTCCCGCTCGCCCTGGGTGAGATCCGCGGTTTCAAGACCCGGTTCCATCTCTACACTGTGCCCGGCCAGGTATTCTACGACGCGAGCCGGAAACTGATCCTCAAGGGCGTGGATGGTGTGGTGTTCGTGGCTGACTCGCAGATCGAGCGCATGGAGGCGAATATCGAGAGCGTCGAGAACCTGCGTCTGAACATGACGGAGCAGGGCTATGATCTTGACAAAGTTCCCTATATCATTCAGTATAACAAGCGGGACCTGCCGAATGTCGTACCGCTCGAAGAAATGAAAAAAGCGCTGAACCCGCGCGGTCTGCCGGACTTCGAGGCCTGTGCCGTGGACGGGACCGGCGTTTTCGACACGCTGAAGGCAATTGCAAAGCTCGTGATCATGGAGCTCAAGAAGAACCAGGACGGCGGCGGGTAGAAACAAGGGCCTGGAACCTGGAATGAAAGAATCCATTGACAGGATAGGCCTAATGTGGTATTTTTCCAGCCTGATTTCTTTCCCAATACTGACAATTCCCGGATAGTCCCGCTGTAGCAGGCAGCAACAGACTTTTGAAAAAGTTTCTTTGGAAATAGAATTTGTCATCCCCGTGAAAACGGGGATCCAGTAACATCTTGAAACCCCTGCGATTCCCGCCTGCGCGGGAATGACGGAAACAGGCTGAAAAAATAGTTTTTCAACAGCCTGGCACGATACAAAAAAATTCCCGGATAGCTCAGTTGGTAGAGCGGGTGGCTGTTAACCACCATGCCGCAGGTTCAAGTCCTGCTCCGGGAGCCAAATTAATCAAGGAGTTAAGCTTATTGCCTAACTCCATTTTTATTTCATGCAACCTCTCGTGCAACCTCTGTATTTTCTTGCTTATGTCATCGGCAGGAAAAAAAAGAATATTTTCATATCGCTGTCGCGTTCAGTATATCTGCGATGTTTTCGGGTTTCTGTTTGCGTCTAAAGTTTAAGAAACTGCCGCATTTCCTCTTTGCGCTGTCTGGTCGCTTCTTCCATTCTTGCATCTAACTGTGCAATCTTTTCAGCATCGGATCCCTGACGTACATAGAATTCATGTCTGGCTTGTTTGCTGCGAGCTTTTGCCCTCTCAAACCGTTCGATAAGAGCACTGCTCATCGGCAGTTCAAAAACAAGAGACTTTCTTTCAAGCGCTTCGACTCTGTTTTTAATATTCATGGTCGTGCCCCTCTTTCTCCTTCAACTCGTAGCTTTCGGGAACAGCAACGACGATCAACTTCTTCCCCTCGGCCCGCTGCCGTGTTATCTCTTTTTCAGGTTTCGGGAGTTCCTTGCTGTCAGCGTACTTCGTAACGTACACAATGACCTCTTCTCCTGACTGCCCGTATTCCTCTTCAAGTTTCTCAATTCTGTTTTTCAGGTTCATTGCCGTTCCTCCTTCGCGTACAATGTTCATTGCAGTTGCCGCAATATTTGCGGATAACTATTCTTTTGATCCCCGCTGCCCGTTGCTGCTCAAGCTGTTCTTCCGGGCTATCGCACGTCCTATCGTTGACGTTGCTACAGATGTTTATTATTGCTTCCTCTGTGTGCATACCGCTTGATTCTTCAAGGGCTTCAATTCTTCTTTCATGATTCATTTCCCCGGCCCTCCGGCAACTGACCCCTTCTCGAAATCTGCGCATCCGTCGCAAGGGTTCGTCTCTTTCGGGCCATGAGGCGTTGGTACAAACTCGATTTTTGCGCCCGAGGGCACAGCCAACGGCCCACTCTTTCCGATTAGCTGACAGCGTCCGTCCTGGTGTCGTTTGCAATCGCCGTAATAAACGCCGCCGAAAATAAATACGCATGGTACAAGCACTGTTCCCCCAATATAATCTTCAAGCTTTCTTACCCTCTGTTGCAAGTTCATTTCTTCGCCCTCCTTTCGAGTTCTGTGATTCGCTGTTCCAATTCCTCAAGCTGAATGGATTTTAGTATATGCTCAAGCATTCCCTGTGCAGTCCGTAATCGTATGCCCTCGTTCCGGGAAGTCAGCAATTTACGCATGACCGCCACGGCCTCACCCGCTGCGGTTTTGAGTTCACACAATGCTACCTCTACGATCTCCTGTCTCTGCCGCACAAACTCCGATTTAAACTCAGGGGCCTTCATCCACTCATAAAAGGTCGTTCTTGATATTTTGGCCTTTCCAATACCCTCAGATATGCTTTTAGCTCCCAAGATCAAGGGAATGGCCTTTAACTGTTTCTCTGTCAGGTTTTGTGCGGTTATGTCAGCCGTATCGCCCATTTATATCCTTTCTCAATGTTGGACTTCAGGAAGGCTTTTTTAATCATGTGGTGCGCCTTGATGCTCTCCTGGGGCAGCCCGGCAAGCTCCCTTACTTCCCTGAGCGAGTACACCACGTCAAGTATCCCTGAATCCCTTAGCGCTTGCGCATCTCCGTCTGCTTTCGTAAACAGGAAGCAGTCCTTCAGAAAACCAGAATAAAATATTGTGTACGGTATCCCGGACCGCTCGGCCCGTTCCGGCAAGTTTCCATCCTCGCAATTTTGACCTGTTAATTTCCGCCCTTGGAAACTTGAAGTTTCCATCTTGTTTCCTTGCTGGTTTCCATGCAAAGCGTTTAATGCCAAGGCTTTTATGCTCATAGTTTCCACAAAGTTTCCTTTCTGTTTCCATGGTTCTTAAAAAGTTTCCATGTTTCCACCCTATACACGGAAACTTGGAAACTCATACCGCCGAACCGGTTAAAAGCCCTTGCGCTTGTGCTTTTCTCTTGCACTTGGAAACGGCCCCCGGTGTCACCCCGAGCAACTCAGCAATTTCCTTTTGCGGTATCCCATCCTTGAGTAAATCGGCCACACGTTCGGTAAGGCTTTCCTCTAAGCCCTTCATGGTCCAAGCGTGCTGACCGTTTTGATCTTTAATCAGCTGGGCTTCAAAAGCCTTTGCGTCCTCGCCATAAAAGCCCCGGTGTTTCTCATAGTGGACCTCAAAACGCGCTCCTTCCTCATCCCGATAGTCACCCGGCTTTTTTAGATAAATAACCGTATCCAAAACGTCTTCCTTTCGGCTTGTGCCGCGCTGTTGTCCACCTTTTCCGTCATGGTGTACGAAGAGCACGGACTTTCCCAGCGCCCGCAAGCGAAGAGCCCATCCTTGAACCGGCAACCAGCTTTCGGCCTCATTTTCCCGGCCCTCTCTGCAAAGTGTGCTGATATTGTCAACTATGACGAGAGACACGTCTTTCAGGAAGGGTTCAAGCATAAGTTGCCCCTCGATCGTGGACAGGTTCGGCATGGTTCCATGCTCTTGCAGGTCAGGGGTTATAATGTGAAGCGGTGCGGTCAGTTCCTTTTCCGCATTGATAATCGCATGACTTAGCCGCTCCTTGATCGTAATAGCGGGCATTTCTCCGTCAATGAATAATACGCCGCGTGGTTTCTCAGCTTCCCAGCGAAGGAACTTCCCGCCGCTTGCAACAGCAACGGCGACACCAAGCGAAACGTGCGTTTTCCCGATACCTCGAAAGGCGTGGATCATAACAAGGCCCTGTGTCGGTAAAATAGGGTTTAGTAGGTTTTCCCGTGGGGGAAAGTCCATGCTCAGAAATTCGGCGACACTGACAACCCTGAGCCTGGGGGACCGATCTTCTTCCTGTTCCGGCCCGTTCTCCACCTCTGCCGTGTGCGTCCATTCAGGGGCCTGCCGGATAATATCCAAGAACTCTTCCTTTGTGCTTCCCTGCTTGATCCAGTCAGTCACGTCCCCCTTTTGGGGGAGTCCCGGCAATTCCACCACCTTCAGGCTTTCCACGATACCGTGAAGGTGTCGCGCAACGTCCTGGGCGTGATTCCTTCCGGGATCATCGTTGTCCGGCAGTATCACAACCCGCTTGCCCTTTAGGTGGGCGTTGTACTCCTGCCGCCACTTCCCGGCCCCCTGTGCGTTCGTGGTAGCGGTTAGGCCCCAAGCCTTGAGCGTTTCACAGTCTTTCTCACCTTCCACGACAAGGACACTCTTTGCTTTGAGCACTTCAGGCAGATTGTACGGTATCAGTCGCACACCGTCCAGGTTCCATATCCACCCGCCTTTACCGTCCGGCCTACGCTGCCTAAAGTCCTTTGGCTCATACCGTAACGCCTGGAAAAGAAGGTTTCCTTCTTCGTCCGTGTAATTGTATTCCGCAGTAATCTTACCGATCTTCTTCTTTGCCGGTTCTTGTCCGTGAATATCTACCCCGGCTTGAGCTGCCAGCGCGTCCAATGCCCCGCGAAAGTCCCCGCCATATCGCTTTGAATAGAAGTCAAAGACGCTGCCGCCTTCCTGGCATTTGCCGAAACAATTCCATATTCCTGTTTCTCGGTTTGCGGAAAATGACGGGCTGTGATCATCATGGAAGCAGCATAGGCCCAGCCCTTCGGCCTTCCCGTTCCACTTGATAGAAGGTATCTCACGGCTGTAAAATGCTTGCTTGTCGAGTCGGTCAAGAATGCGCTGTTTATCCACGCGGCACCCCCTGACCAGCCGCCTTCACACGAAACATTTCCGTTCTTAATTTCTTTATGGCATCAATCAGGGACCGCGCACCTATCGGATGGTCATCGCTGAGAGCTTGGAAGGCCGCCCTGATCCTGTCAGCGTCCCCAATTATGCGAAAGGTGACGCGCCCAGAGTAGGAAGGTTCTGCGATTGCCGATAGTGTAGGATCGTAGACGGTGACAAAAGCCGTAGGAAGGGGATCTTCAACAAATACCGAATATGGGTGGGTTGGCTGCTCAATCCTTTTCATTTTCATCGACGTAACTCCTTTTTATCGTTTCATCATCGTTAATCAGGCACAGGTATTTTATGCCAGCGACTCTGTTTTCGTAGCGACACAGGTCTGCTTTCGAGCCACGCTTGCACCTCGCTGGCAAGCCAACCGATCCGCGCCGCACTGATCTGCCTCGGCGGTGGAAAGGCCCCGGCGTTGACATCCCGCCATAAGCTCGTGGCGCTACGGCCCGTGAGTTCGATTACTTTTTTCCGTGTCAAAATAGCTTCGTCCATATTTCCCCTTTCGGTGACAGGCAATAAAAAACCCCTTCAAACCATTTCAGTGTATTTACTGAAATAATTATAGAAGGGGTAACGTGCTTTTTACATTCCCAATATTAGGGGTTATGTAATAATGGGCATATGGACTATTATCGGAAAAGGGGTTTTCGGTAAGTGGGTTTTACAGCCTCAATCATTTCTAAAGCACGTTTATGAGCATTAATGACCTTTTTACGGCACTCCTTTAGCTTGACGTTATAAGTTGCATTGCCAGACAAACCGGATATTCGGCGCGCCACTTCAGAGTAATTTGCAGATGAGCGGTAAAGGTCGTAAACTTCCCACGGGTCATATTCAGTCTTCTTTTTTTGTCTATCTTGCGCTGCATCCTTTAAATATTGCTTAGACCAGTTGTCAATTTTCCTGGCGAAATCTTTCAGTAAATCTTTCCTGCTGCTGGTCATATCTATCTGTATGTGCTTAATCAAGTGTTTTGATTGCACGTTGAAGTCAATATCATAACAATTGAAGGCGTTGAGAGCGTTATTTACCCCCGCATATTTATTCACCTCAACAATAGGTTCTTGATAATTTTCTGTGAAATATTGTTTATCTCCTTTGAGTAAAAGCGGAACAATATAATCTTTTAGATTCCATTTTTCACAAAGTTGAGCAACGTACTTATCTCGTAAATTAAAATCATCTGGTTTTATCTTATCAAGTAAATCTAATAGGGTCTTTAAATCGCGCACATAATCATCGCATCTTGATATTGCACAAAGCCTGTTATAGTTGCTCAGTTTCATTCTCTTACCACTCTCCTGTGGTTTCTCTGAACTATTTAGGCCGGTGGAGTGCCAGCTCTTTGGCATTTACTTCCTTTTACTTTGAGAGCGAAGCAAATTGATCGCTTTTTAATGAGTAGCCGTAACTCGGGATAAACAGTGAAATGTAAGAGAAGCATTAGCAAGACCAACAAATGGCCTATGGTTCTCTGATGATGAACTCACTGGTTCAAATATCTTGTGCTGTAAGTCGCAATAATCGGAGGCGCGCTTAAACAATGTTGTTTTAAGATTTTCTCCGTTAGCTCCAGGGGCGCTATCCCCACCTGAAATCCTGTAAGTGTCAGGGCCAGCCGGAACAATATCGGTTATAGACACACACGAGAATATTAATACAAATAAAAGAGACAGGAGACTAATGTGTTTCATCAACGATACCCCCTTGTTTTATTCAATTGCTGCAGGCGTGTCACTTGCTTTTCAAGGCCAGATATAACAGACTACCTACAAGAAGAACACCACATATTGGAACGAGCAATGCTGTTGTGTTAATAGTTGTTGAATAACCGCTGTCATGAGGCAAGTCAAAAATAAATGAATATCCAAAACCAAATGATGAATCATATCTAACTTTATAAGGACTACTCACGTAAGGTGGGTAAAGTATTTGGATGCCGATGAGTAAAGCCATAATAAAAAGTATCGATTGCTGTTTTCGATTCATGGTTAATCCTCCGTAAACTACATGAGCGCTTTCAAGGCGCTGTCCAGACTCGCCTTCTTTGCCTGGTGGAATTCCTGCACTTGCCCGAAGTAATCCTGATTCGGGTTTTTGCTGCTCAATATCCTGCTTCTCGCTTCGTCCACGCTCTGATCGTATGCTTCCAGGATGTTCTTCACTGTTTCTTTCAGGACCGGCTTGAGTTGACCCCGCATTTGCAGGTCGCTGAACATCTTTCGGCGTCTTGTCGATGAAGTCCTTGAGTGTGGCGGTAGCTTCGTCGTCGGCCTTTTGCAATTTCTCTTCCCCGCCCGGCACAGCCCTTTTCGCTTTCATCTCTTCCGCCCTGAACCCCTCATACTGCTTCAGAATATCCGGCCTGATGGTCTTCCCGGCTGCAATGGCATCGGCAACTGACTTCATCCAGATGGCGTTGAGGTCGGCATCTGATTTCCCCTGTCGTGCCTCTGTAACGCCTCTTTCAACCATCTTCGCATTCAAGTCCTTGAGTGTGGCGGCGGCTTCATCGGCAGTCTTTTGCAATTTCCCTTCCCCGGACGGCACAGCCTTCTTCGCTATCTCCTCTTCCGTCTTAAATCTCTCATACTGCTCAAAGACACCATCGGGAAGTTTCTTCCTCGCCAAAATAGCATCCTCTACTGACTTCATCCAGACGGCTTTGAGGTCGTCGCGGGACTTGCCGCCCTCGCCGATTGTCGGACTTGGCTTCCGATCTTTCGTTTCAGATGATTCCGTCGGGTTATGTTCTTCATTTTTTTGAGCTGTCATTTACAACAGGCCTCCGTTTCATAGTGCACCGCCTGATCTGTCCAGAATTATCCGCATTTGCAACGCAATAAAACACTTGATAATCCTTATCTGTCCACCCATAGAAAGTGAAAAGTCGGACAGATTAAAATGCCCATGGCTACCCGGGAAAGGCCGGTGGACTGTTTCTCTTCGGGATTTACCTTATCCCCTGAATCATATTACTGTGGCTGTGGTTTTGCCATACTTCTCAACTCTGTTGTAGTTTTATCAGTGATCCAGCTCGCAAGCTCCTCCTCATCAAAAAGCAAGCTGATACCTATCTTATCGTAATCCCATTGCTGAAAAGACTTGTCCTTCTTACCGGAAAGAAAAGACCCGCCGAATCTGGACCATCTTGCAGAAATCGTATCCTCTTTCTCTGTGAAGGTAACAACTTTAGTCTTATCTGGATCGCCCCATACATCAAGAAAAGCCTGCATCTCTATCCCTTGCTTTAATACGCCACTTCTAACAATAGGCGCATCATCGTGCTCGCTATGTCTACCAGCGCAACCGATAAATACAAACAAGACCATAACAACGGGAATAATCTTTTTCAATTTGCTTTCCTCCTTTGCAAAGTTACATCAATGCGTCATTTTATCATATTTCATCTTTCCGATGGAAAGAAAAAAGCCCCGGAATTCTCCGGGGCCTTATGCCCGTCTTATGCCTATGAGCTGACCCCAAGTACCTTACCAGCCTCCACTGCGGTCTCTCCTAAAAGATCAAGGCGCGGTAGTGGTGTGCCACTCTTCGGGTGCTACCCTATCCCCTGAATGCTGTTCGTTGAGCCTATCAATAGAAACTTCCTCACCTCAACAATTCATTCTTCTGTTCCCTTAGCCGCGACTTCAATTTATCAAGCTCCATTGCGTCATCGGTCTCAACCAGCGGGCTTTTGAACATTACCGCTGCGCCAGCACTTGTTGACGGCACGGCTTTCATGCAAATTGCAGTCACTTGTACAGGAGAATCTCCGTAAATGCTATTATATAGGTAGGCATAACAAGCACCGAGGTAAGACTTTCCAATAGGGTTACAACTAAAGAGAGTTCCAAAATTAGTGCCTGCCGATTGGCTTCCAGTACAATAGCAACCACCTCCCACTACAACCTCACCACTGGCACAGCTGGCTGAACCTACACCAGTCGAATCCGTTATGGTTACTACACGGGCGACATTATAGGCAGCTTGACTTCTTAGTGTATTAAGGTCAGTAGTAACTTTAGTAAAATTTGCGTTGACTTCATCTGCTTTGGCGGGCGTATTCGCTATAAAAGTATTTGGAACTACTGTTTCTGAATGCGCTGTTATAGCAAACATGACCAACATGAGAAATAAAGCAATTAAACTTGTATTTTTCATAATATATCTCCTTTTAAGTTGTTAAACCTGTTTTAGTTCCAATTTTTCCCATTCCAAGAACCTGCATTCCATTGCAGCTTAGTGCCCGACGTGGTTGTTGGTGGCGTAACTGTATCGGTTGTGGTTGGTTGTGTAACTACATTGGTTTCTGGTGCTGGCCCTCCGCCCCCGCCCCCACCGCCACAACCGATAAGAGAAAACAACAGTATCAACATGAAAATAAGATGCGACAGACCTTTTTTGTTTTTCATACCGCGTCCCCCATTAAATGCATTCGAATTTCAACAGTTTAAACGTTGGCACCCCTTTGTTTCCTCGCAAAACGCTTATTCCGGCGAATTGCCACTCTATTCATTTTTTATTTTAATTGTGATGCGCTTTTAATATTCCATTCGTTTAAACACGTAAAGTTTAGCACATATCAATCTATATGGTCAAGATTTTAATAATAATCGTATATATAGTTCCTTTTTATCATAATCAAGCCCTATATAATCAGCCAAAGAGGAAAATCTATGGCAAAATTAATCGTTCAACTTGGCAGACGAATACAGCAGATCAGAAAAACTGCAAAATTGACGCAAGAGGGATTGGCGGAAACAACGGGACTCAGCGTTGAATTCATCAGCAGAATGGAGCGTGGCGTTGCTCAGCCTTCGCTTGATACCTTTGACAAAATAGCTAAAGCCTTGAACGTTTCATACAAAGACCTTATGGACTTTAAGGGACCCGTTCTCTTCAAAGATAAAAAGCTGGCAGCCAAGCAAAAAAAGGACTACATTGATTCGATCACCTCAGCCCTGAAAGAGATGGAAACGTATGAGTTAAGGGTGGTATATACTATTATAAAAGGACTGGAGGGTAAATAGTGCGGTTTCGTTTTTTGTCTCTATTTTCCCGATCCGCCCAAGACAGTTCGCATCATTCGATTGGAAAGTGGCGTAGATTACGCTGTTCTGCTATTTTACCCAGCCGTGCGCCTCATCGGTACAACATTGCCCACCTTGCTGCCGGTAATGATACTTTCCAATCGCCGTGCCCAGGACTCAAGAGCGGACTGTTTTTCCTTATCGTAACGATACTGATTGTAAACTTTAATCACTCCTTGCTTGACGTGGTTCAAGATAGCGTCAATAACAGCGTCCGGTTCGCCTGACTCTGCCATGAAGGTTGCAGCCGTTCGTCTTAAATCATGTGGTGTGAAGTGATCTATGCCGAGTTTGTTGATTGTCCTAAAGACCTTCCCGTGTTTGTCCATGACCGGGGAAGCAAGGTTTCTGCTTACGGCAATAGATAGCGCGAGCGGTGCTATGGCCTTATCTTTGCCTCTGAGGGGAGAGGGGAATATAAATCCGCTGTATTCCTGCTTTGCTGGTATTTCTCGAATGAGCTTTGTATAGTCTATGGCCTGTTGAATGATCTCTCTTGCCGCCTGCGTCAAATATACCCGGTGGGCCTTTCCGTTCTTTGCCCTCTCTGCCGGGATTGTCCACCACTCGCCGTTAATCTCATCCGTGTGCATCCCGATAACTTCACCGGGCCGCTGCGCTGTAACAAGGATCAGCTTCAAGGCGTTCTTGCTTTCGGGAAACATAGCGGCACGATCCAGCTTATACCAAAAGGTCTTTATCTCTGCCCCTGACAATACCCGATCCCGTGTGTTCTTAGGTGCGGGCATTTTTACCCCGATGCAAGGGGAGTATTTCAAAAGGTCGCGCTCAACGGCAAAGTTAAACATCTTACGGACAACCTGAAATGTATTGTTTGCCATACCCGGCGCATTACGGTCAACAACGATCTTTTCAAGCAAGCGGACAACATCAGTCTTTGAAATATCCGCTGCTTTACGCTTGCCCCATGCCGGGACAACATCGTGATTCAATATCCTTTCGTCTTTTTGCCATGATCTCTTGAATCGTTTGGCGTGGCGATCGACGTATTCCCCGCAAAGGTCTTTCACCGTGGGAGCCTTGCGCCTGTCCTCGATCCGCTCACGCTCTGCCGTTGCCGGGTTCTTGCCGTTTAATAGGGTCTTGCGTGCCTCATTGTACTTTTGGCGGGCTACCTCCAAAGAGACAGCCGGATATGTCCCCAGGTTCATTTCGTGGCGCTTACCGTCATATGTGAAGATATAGAGCCATGTTTTAACGCCGGAAGGCAAAACCCGAATAGTAAAGCCGCTGCCCTCCCGTAAATAGTATTTTTTCTCTGTAGCCTGTAACTTCTTGAGCATCAAGTCAGTAAATCTCATTTGCCCCCCAAGGGACACTATGTCCCATGCAACCTCTCATGCAACCTCTATAATCAGAAAAACAGTGAAACACGGTGAAACGCCTTGAATTAAGAATAGACGTTCTAACCGCTGTTGTCAAGGGCTTTTGAAGGATTTTTGTATTATTTTGGTGAGATTTGAAAAGACGTGAAAAGGCGTGAATTGGTTACTGTTAACCACCATGCCGCAGGTTCAAGTCCTGCTCCGGGAGCCAGTTCGATGCGCCCTGCCTCTTAAAAAGAGGCAGGGCTTACTCATGGCGGGCCATGAGAAACGAAGCGTCGAACTGCCCTGAGCGAAGTCGAAGGGCTGATCCGATTGTTAAGCAGGGCTTACTCATGGCGGGCCATGAGAAACGAAGCAGCGAACTGCCCTGAGCGAAGTCGAAGGGCTAATCCGATTGTTAAGAGGCAGGGCTTACTCATGGCGGGCCATGAGAAACGAAGCATCGAACTGCCCTGAGCGGCTCACCGAAATCTCGTCGAAGGGCCTGTGCTGAGCAAGGTCGAAGCACTAATCCATAGCAGAACTTTTTTGTATAAAAGTTCTGTTTTTTATTTGGGTATTCGTGTGAGTTATAGCGTCTACATACTTCGCATGAAGGACGGTCGTTACTATGTTGGTATGACTAGTGACCTTGAACGCCGGACAGCAGAGCATGGCGTAAAGGCCGGTACTCGAACCACGAAGATCTTTGGCTGTGAAGAGGTACTCTATTCTGAAAACCATCCCGATCGTATCACCGCGCATAAGCGCGAGCAGCAGATAAAACGCTGGACGCATGCCAAGAAAGAAGCACTTATTCATGGCGACAAGGACGCCTTGCACAGGTTGTCGAAGTCACGAAGATGATAGATATTACTGTGGTCACACAGACGATCTCGATCGCCGACTACGACAACACAATGATCCCGATTATCATGGGAGTAAAACGACGAAGCGCTTTGAAGGGCCTTGGGCTGTGGTTTGGTCGCAACAGGTTGACAGTCGTAGTGAGGCAATGACACTGGAACGGCAAATCAAGAAACGAGGCATGCAACGTTTTCTGAAAAATATGCAATCAATAGAGTCCCGCGATCGGCGTGATTAATTCCGCGCATATTGAAAATAAGACGCAATACACCTGCCCTGAGCAACGTCGAAGGGCTACCCCGGACACAAAACCTGTTACCATCCGCTTGAATTTCATCCACGAGAAACCTTTAACTTATATTTGACAGGATAACTGAATGCGACTACAATCATTTTCATAATAGCGCTGTATTTTCAGGCCCCCGTGTTACTGAAACGGGGGCAGGGGGCGCAGGATATTAGGCATTCTTCTTGCTAAACGCGCTAACACCGGAAATACGGCTTTAGTCCTTTTTTGAAAAATCATTTTACATAATCTTAAAACTGATATTTTCCCCAATAATTTCATTACCAGCCCGTTTAGATAATAATTTGTAAGGTTTCAAAAAGGAGAGTTACGTGAATCCAATTCTCAGAAAAGCAATAAAAACGTTATCTCTTGTGGCTAATGTTTCTACCGGACTTGCGCACCCACTCGATGAATCAAGAGCAAAAGAGTTATTTAAAGCGCTTCACAAACAAGGAATCCCTTTAATCGCAAGCGATGTGTATTCAATAGCAATTGACAATTCATGGCCCGAGCACCATGCAAAGGAGCTGTCGGAACTTGCAGAAAAAATTGGCAATGGTGGCCGGGTTCAGATTAGTCACCCGAAAAAATGGGGCGAACCAACTGTCAGAAGAATTATTTCCGAACTGAATGAAAGAACATAGCACTACGCTTCAAGGGGCGTGCCCCTGAGCTTCGCTGTTAGCTTTCAAAAAAAGTACCCGATGCCGACCTCAAACAATATGAACGACCAAAAAGATACTTCTCAACAATCGCAAGTTGTTGAAACCAACAAGGCTGATTATTATCGGCGTCAATCGATTGCCAGAGCAGAGGAAGCGTTTAAACATGGGGCTATCGAGGGCCTTTTATACGACAGCGGTGATTGCCTATTTTCAGAATGTATAGAGCGCGATGGAAAGCTATATTCTATCTTTGATGCGAAAAAAATAACGTTTAAGACAGATTGTAGATGTGGTTTTTCACCCTATAATAGCTCCTGGGGTATTTCACTTGAAGATCATATAGCAAAAAACAAGGAGCGTCGTGAAGCGCGCATGTTGGCAGCAAATCGTGGAAAAGCTAGAGCTGAGATAACGGCTCTTTATAGTAATTCCGATCTAGCCTCACTTTACGAAGCAGAAAAGATTTATAAGCAGTCAGATTTTAAATGGCACCCATATGATCTCAAAGAGTTCTCAGACAAGTTTAAGAAATTAAAATACTATGATCATGCCTTGATGTGGATCAGCGCTGCTATACAATCCCAAATGGAGGTTTTGAAACAAGAAGAAGATTCTCTTTTGGCATCACTTTATGTCGCTAAAGGAGCCATCTTTTACAGCATGGGGAAATATCAAAATGCCTTACAGGATTTTTTCGTCGCTCAACGCCACTACAATTGGACGCCGACAAAAACCCTTTCTTCGAAAATCACTTCCACACTAAAGAAACTCGACTTTGCAGACTCCGATTTTTTAGACGCTGTCGCTATTGGTAAACGCGAAGGGTTTTTAAAGGGCTTTTCTTATCTTCGTAGTCATCTTGGTTTTATAGAAAATAGTCAGCAGGTTGGGTAGGGCGACGTGATACCCAATGATGATTCTAACCATTCGGCTCGAGAGTGTCGCGAAAACCGCGCCCCTCAGCCGAGCCGTTATAAATGAGACTATGAACTATTACACTCCTCTTTCGCACGATCATAAAAGTGCATTTGAAACATGCCTAGTCAAAGTCCTTGAGATCGCCGCAGAAAATAACTGTAATCAAATATTATTGCTTGTCCCTCAGCGAGGAATGTTGACCGGGGTAATTGAAGATACGCTTGGCCATAAATGCATCAACGCTTTGATATCAAAAAAGAAAGCATTTCTTTCTCCGATTACTTTTTTCTTGCAAACAAAAAGGGCAAAGCCCGATGGTTTTGTTTTTGGCCCAGTATTAGCTGCCTACGCGTATATAGACCAGCTCAAAGAACTTGATAAAGATAAAACAAGTCCCGGTATCGTTTGGTATACGGACGAGCCTCATGATCTAGAGGCATTCAAAAAAATAGCTAACGTGAAAGAATTGGACATCCTCTTTGATTCCGAAACACATTAATTTGATTTATCACGAGCACGTATATATACACGACAGCCACTTAAATTATTTTAGAGCCAACATAAAACGACCTTGGAGAAGTTAACTTTGGGCGCATATCTAACAAAATCATTTTTCAAAAAGAAGCTCAAAGAATTTCTGAATGTCGGTGCCGAATATTTAGAAGTTGGCCCAGGTCCAGACTGTTGCCCGAAATGTGAGGCAAAGGCAAATAAACTGATTGCGATTTCAACGGCAACGAAAGACGATTATCCCCCATTTCACAAACAATGTAGATGCTCTATATTACCCCGTACCGCAGACCAACAGGCTGGGTTCCTAAAAGAACTCAAAGAAAAATATGCTACCGGTGCATACCCTATGAAAAGATGTCCTCACTGTTCTGAGTGGATTGAAGGCAATTCTCTATCCTGTAACCGCTGCGGAAAAAAATTATAACTTGAGGGTCGAGCGCGACGTTAAAAAGCGTCGCGCCTCATCCCCGCGTTAGTTATTGAATAAAAATGCGAGACACAGACAAAAAACCTATGAACATGCATTTCTCTTTGCCTCCTAACTATTACGACTATCTTAAGAAACAATGCAGCAGCATATTCCCTTATGTTGAAAAAGAACTGACTAATCTGAAAGAAAAAGGTTTGACTGGTCCTTTCTACAACATTGATGAATATTCAGCCTATGGACAAGATTATTTAAAATCTGAAATCGACATTTATTCAGAGCAGCTATTCAGCATGTTCATTGACCGCTATGGTGAGCAGCAAGCAAGGATACTGCTTGCTGAGTTTCATAAAAGTGAGGAAATGACAAAAACGCTTCACAGCTTTGAAACGAACTATACAACGGCCGTGAACTTTGAGCTTTTCGCAAAAAAAACTTTCTATATTACTCCGCACCTCTATGAACACCTTGCCCATACATCGATTGATACGGATTGTGCTCTTGCACGGCTTCCGTTTCCAAACTGCCTATTCGTGTACGACTCACCACAAGCTCTCGATCTTCTATACCAAATCGGAGGCCACGTCCCTTCCACATACAAAGGAGCGGTCAGCGTCTTCGCATCTGAAGTTCTAGAGAAAAATGAGCGCAAACTGCTTCTGAGTGTCTTTCATGCCGACATGGGTCAAGTGTATATCTCTGTCAAGCGTCAGCTACTTTTGCGAGAAAATTGGACATTGGAGCGCGCTCTCCGAACGGACTGGTTAAAATTAAGTCCCGAGGAAGATAATGAGACACCTTTTACAATCTCCGACGAAACCTTCTATACCGCTGGACTCCATTTTATCCGCAGTATTGTGAACACTATTCTTTATTTGGGCTCAAACGATCCAGATTTGCTTGAACAGCTTTCGACATTCCGACAACTGCAGATAAGGCTCGAAATAGTTAAATCGATAGTGAAACGTAAGAATATCAAGCGCGAGATGAAAAAGACGTCCCGACTTGATTATATTATTGTTGGGCGGAGTGTCCCGAAGTTGATGCCGGATAATATGGATGCTTTGTCCGATAACACAAAAAGAGAGTTACACGTCAGGTTTGTTGTTCGTGGACACTGGCGAAATCAGCCATACGGTCACGGAAATTCTTTACGTCGACCTCTCTGGATAAAACCTTACTACAAAGGACCCGAGATTTCAGAACTTATAAAGAATCGACCGTACATAGTATCCTGATTGCATTAAAGTTCAAGCACCGCTTCTAACCTGGCCTCGACAGCGACGCGCCAGAAGCGGCGTGTCAGGCGCGCGTTAAAACGATACCATTTCTTCCCATTGCCCAGATTTGTCGTCTTTGGGGAGCCAAATAAACAAAAAAGCCAGAATAAAATTCTGGCTTTTTTAATTATGACGATGAGCTATCGAGTATAAATCCTTCAAAGCCAGACAATAGGCAGATATTACTGCGGTCACACAGACGATCTCGATCGCCGACTGCGACAGCACAATGATCCAGATTATCATGGGAGTAAAACGACGAAACGATTTGAAGGCCCTTGGGCTGTGGTCTGGTCTCAACAGGTCGGCAGTCGCAGTGAGGCAATGATGCTGGAACGGCAAATCAAGAAACGAGGCATTAAACGCTTTCTGCAAAATATGCAATCAATAGAGTCCCGCCATCGGAGTGATTAAATCCGTGATATCGAATAGCGCTGCATAATTACCCCGGACGCAAATCCTGCTACCATCTGCTCGAATTTTATCCACGAGAACCTTTCAACTTTTATTTGACACGATTAGTGAATGGGCCTACAATCATTTTCATAATAGCTCTGTATTTTCAGGACCCCGTGTTACTGAAACGGGGGCAGGGGGCGCAGGATATTAGGCATTCTTTTTGCTAAACTCGCTAACACCGGAAATACGGTTTTAGTCCTTTTTTGAAAAACCATTTTACATAATCTTAAAACTGATATTTTTCTCAATAATTTCAGTACCAGCCCGTTTAGATAATAACTTGTTGGAATTTACCAACCACACGCTCCAGACGGTCAAACCGCTGAGCAGCTTAAAACCGAAAGGAGATAAACACCAGAGAGGGAGGCGTAGCCTTCCGCATCACATCTCTTTTCACCGGAGGTGCAGTATGAGCAAACTTCTTGCTCAGTTTATGATGCGGCGGCGTTCATTTGAGAACGATGGATAGAAGAGGAGAACCGATCGTAGGATAATATGGTCTCATCAACCATACCTACCGGCCCTCTTTTATATCAAAAATCTCAAATGGCACTCTTCACGGGGTGTCACACAGCACCAGCGTGATGACCTGCTCTACTGTGTGGCGCCTCCCTCCCTGGTATTTACTTCCTTACGGCAGAATAAGGAGAACATAAAAATGAAAAGATGGCATCGCATACTATTAGGCATAGTGTTATTGTCTGGCGGCTCACAACTATTTAAGAATAGTCATACAAATTCTGAATTAGGCGCTGCCCTTGTATTGTTTATTAGCTTCTGTATTATCATATGCTCTTTTTGGCTTTTCTTTGGCAAAATCAAAAAGACTGCGACATTAAATGCTGCCTCAAGCTCTTCCGTTCGGTATAAATGTGTTGACTGTAATAAAATCGTTCAGGAGTCTGATTTAATTAATGATGCGTTACTTTGCCCATCCTGCCACGGGCGTATAGAACAAGTCTAATACGGACTAGTAGTCTTGCGACGTAAATCATCCAACAAACGGATCGAGCCGACAATGCGGCTCATCCTTGCGTTAACCCCTATGGAACTTTATATCGCTGGCATAAATCATTTTGATCCTCTATGTAGGGTGCGTTTGGGTGAATGGCTTAAATATCAGTCATCCTGCCATAGCATGACGCCTGCCTTTATTGCTGTAGAAGCAGATGCGGAAGTTTATCGTCAATTACTTGTTCAGCGTGAAATATTTCGTAAGATGCTGGAAAAAGAATTTCCGAATCTTCAGCGTGATGTCAAAGAGATGCTCGCGCTGACTATCTACTATGAAGCTGATACCCATTCAACCGTCTTTCATGCCTCAACGATTATCTGGCTCGACGCCGAGAGGATGTTCTCGCGCGCTGCAATCACAGATTACGCAAAGGACCGCCTTGCTATCTACAGACGATTTCTTAATAAGGGAATGGCGTTGGACAAAATAAGTGAACAGCTGTGGAATTTCGATTGGAATGAACAGCCGACCACGCCCTTGGGCGATCCAGATCATACACGCGATGATGTTTTTTATAAAAAGATAAAAGATACTTGCGATCTCAAAAATGATTCTTGGGCAATTGCAATTGTCGGCGCGACTCACGCAGCTGATCGCGAGCATTCAATGCGACAGCTTCTGGAAAGCAGCGGGATTAAGTGCCATACAGCTATTCTAAATAGACAGGACCGGTAAATAGAGGAAGTCGAAAGAAGCCGTGATGTATAAAATATTGATAGCTATAACAGCGCTTTCGCTTGTTCCTTTAACAGTAAATGCCAAAACAGAAACCATTTACGCAAGCTATAAATACGTCATGGGTGACAACGATACCAAAAATGATGCAAAGCGGATTTGTTTTCTGGAGGCGAAGAGGTTGTTAATAGTGAAGGCAGGTGTCTTTATCCAAAGTGAAACAACCGTGTCTGATTATAAGCTCACTAAAGATCAGATTACTTCATATACTGCTGCAATCATAAAAGTAGAAATTGCAAATGAGGATATAAAATTCAACGGAGAAACACAGACTATTTCGATGACTGTAAAAACCGACATCGATAGCGACGAAGTTTACAAGACGCTGGCATCAATTCAAAAAGACAAAGGACTTCAGGATAAAATCCAAGATCAACAAAGACAACTGCGGGAACTTGAAAGAAATCTTGCTACATTGCAGGACAAGTTAAAGACTCAGAATGCTGATGAGGCAATTGTTCTAAGAAAAGAGCGGAACGTAGTATTGCATGAATTGTCAGAAAGTGAAAAAATAGTATTTACAATTAAAGCAACTACACAAAAGGCAATCGATACGGTTGAAGTTAGAATGACACCATCTGAGGTTGCTAAAGTCGCTGGCAATCCTAGGTCAACGGCTCTGTGTGCAGGCTACGTCGGTGACTGTGCGGGATGGAATTACGGCGATGTTTGGGTGCGATTTCGTAATGGTCTCGTGCAATGCGTGCTCAAAACGAGTAATTTCGATGTTTATAATCATTGTTCGAATTATCCGCCGCGTGAAGTAGTAAAAAAATAGACATCCACGGAAGATGAGACCGAAAGGGGTATCTCAACATGCACGTCCACAGCGACGCGCCAGAAGGCGGCGCGTGACGCGCGCGCTGGAATTCACCAACCACACCCTCCAGACGGACGAGGCCGCTGAGCATCTTACAAAGTCAACAAAAGGAGAAGCATATGACCATAGATATAATTGACCCTTTTACGCGCACGATTGCGGGCGGTATTATACTTATGATCATAGGGGGTACGTATCATTACATCAGCACGCTTGTGAAGCTCAATATTACTGACAAGAAACTCAGCAACATCCTTTCTTAACTTGATGCGCTTCACAAGAACTATAAAAAAGAAATCGCGGACATTCAAAAAAGGAACCACGAAGAAATGACAGATGCTGTTCAACATGCACTTGACAGTTACAGTAAACAAATGGATACGTTGCTTGCGCATAATATAGGCTCCAAACATAAAAATGTTTTATCTGTACCTTTTCTTGATTTTCTAAATTCTCAAAAATAACGTATTAAGTCCCATCTACGAATAAACAACTTTTCATTCAACCAGCGGTTTGTCATTATAAGGAGGCTACATGATTTTACAGCTTGTAGCTACACTGTTGGTTCTGATTAGCATTGTAACTGCCTTATTTCACGCTACGTTGGGCGTTGGTATTTTTGTCTGTATCTTTGGCCTTTTTGAAGCTTATATATTAGCAGCGGACCTTTTCGTCCGTCCCAAGATCAAACCATATTCCAACAAACTCGATATAGGATATGAAGAAACCCGCGCATTCAAAAAATACCATCTCTATTTTCGATACCCATCGGCATCTATAAGTTTCTCTGGCATCCTCAGCTTGATTCAACTATCAAACCTGATCTGGGTACCGCTACTATTGTTTAAACATTTGTGGTTGCCTGCACTAATATTCGGTGCAAACTGGTATCTTGCGGGCTATCTTGCCTTAAAACTCAATCCGACACGATTTCTGAATGATATGGTACGTAAAGGACATATTATATTTACATCTGAGCTTTCTGCTTTCAATGAATTATGCGAAAAGCTTAATAAACACGCTACCTGAAGATACCGTACTTATTCTACCGACTCGTTAGGTGATAAAGGAGAAAAGATGACACTGATTTCACGTGATGATTACGATAAAATCATTCGGGCGCAATTAGACGGCAAGCTAACGATAATGATCGATACTTCGGCATGGCGCCAGTTTCTTGATAAGGCAGACCCACAGAAGCTAAAAGCTCTTGTGAATTGCCCGGTGCGTGGTCAAATTACCTTGCTTCGATTGCTCTCGCGGATTGACATACTTCTTCTCCTCTATTGTGCTGGTCTCTCTATCTCTGCATTCGGTTGGTGGGCGGCAGCAATCGGGCCATTAACATTGATCGCTGGGCTTTTCTACAGATCCCGAGCCAGTATTGGTAGGCAAAGCTTGGTGGGAGTTACCATTTTCCTTGTATTGGCAATCATAGCCGTTGCCTATCAAACGTCATGGACATTATCTATCAAAACATTAATCCTTTCTGTAGCAATCACGTTTTTCTTGATTCGGTTTCTGTATGTTTTTACAAGCAGGTTTGTATTTAGCCTTATTCACTCGAGTTACCAATTCTTCTCGCAATTTTATCTTCAACCCGCGGAAAATGTTGGAGACATCGTAATTCCGCTGATATGGACTGAGCCAGCATATGAAATGTCCACTCAGGAGTAGAATTAACAACGACCAAGACAAAGATATGATTCCAAACTACGGGTCGAGAACGACACGCATCAAAGCGCATCATACACGCATGTTATCAATATTTCACTCTGTAATTCACAGTTGCTTCAATTTGCGAAAATTGCGGATTTGTAGATAAGTTCACAGTTCCGATAAGTCAATATCCTCTTGCCATTGCCCTGTTTTGTCATTTTTGGGGAGCCAGAATAACAGAAGGGCTGATTCTTACATAGAATCAGCCCTTCTTGCGTTCACGTGTTACGATTTGTCTGTCGATCTCACGAACCCATGACTAGACGTCCTCTGTTTTACGGTACGCGGAAACCTCATTCATCCTTAACCGCAGGTTGCGGCGCTGTTTATATCCCGGGTTTCGAGTATCTGTTTCGGGAAACCGCGCATCGCGACATTGATCATCGCGCGCCCTATCTTCTCGGTGGTAGTCAGATAGTGCGGAAAGAGCGCATTCAACAAGGGAAAGAGCGGTGCGGAGAGCGCGTATATGACACGGTAAAGCTTTGTTTTCGACTTGATGCCATGCAGCGGCTGAATGCCTGCTGGGCGAAAAAGATATACTGCCTTGAACGGCAGGCGAAGCAGCGCGTTTTCGGTTTTACCCTTCACCCGCGCCCACATGATGCTGCCTTGCTCGGAGCTGTCCGTTCCCATGCCTGATACATAGATGAACGTCATGTCAGGATTTAATGGTGCCAGGGCCTTTGCCGCCGCAAGGGTGATCCCATACGTCACCCGTTCATAATCTTCTTCCTTCATCCCTGCTGACGAAACACCCAGACAAAAGAAGCAGGCATCGAAACCCGTGAGGTCAGCTGCCAGGCCCGAGTAATCGAATAGGTTCTGGCGGACGATCTCGCGGAGTTTCTGATGCTCTCTGCCTGTGGCACTTCGCCCGATCGTTTGCACCAGTTGGACATCGGGGCTCAGCAGACACTCTCGCAGGACGCCTTGCCCGATCATACCGGTAGCGCCAAAAAGGAGGACTTTCAATTGATCAACTCCCCAGCCCTGTGCACATTCGTTACTTCTTCCGCTCAATCACCGATCATATCTTATCAATTTTCTCGTACACTACCATGTCGTTCTGGGTGTGAAGGTCGCTGGGATGGTATCGCGGGATCGGGTACTCCATCTGTTTTAACTGGACCGGCGCGGTCTTTTTATCCACGAGACCGAGCGCGACCGCAACGCCATAAATGATTGCTTCAGGCCGCGGAGGGCAGCCGGGGATGTAATAGTTCACCGGCAGTATTTTCTCCACCGGCCCGATGACGGGGTACGAGTCATGCCACATACCGCCGCAGCAGGCGCAGGAACCGATTGCGAACACCAGCTTGGGAGCAGGCATGGCCTCATATGCCCGCTTGAGCGCCTTCGCGGTGGAACGCATGGCCGGGCCCTGGCAAAGCATCACGTCCGCATGGCGCGGTGAGCCGACCAGCTTAATACCGAAGCGCTCCGCATCATAATAGGGCGTGAGCACATTCAACACCTCGATGTCGCAGCCATTGCAGCCGCCGCTGTTGGCATGGTAGACCCATAACGAACGGCCGAACATTTTCTTGCAGAGATTTTTGAGCATGGTTGTTATCCTAATCCGGGAAAATCGGAACCTAACGTCTTTAACCACGGGTCCGACAAGTCGGACACACGGAAGTCTAATTTTTTAAATACCGTCATTCCCGTGAAAACGGGAATCCAGTCCATTTTATATTTTCTGGATCCCCGATAGAAGCATTCGGGGATGACGACATCTCACGAGACCATTAATCCTTGGTCATTCCATCTCCAGCTTTATATCATCCACAACCGGCTCATCTCCGAGATAGCTTTGTGACTTGAAGATCCACCGATCGTTCTTCAGATCGTCGAACCGGTACCCTTTCATCTTCAGCTGTTCCAGCGGAGACGGCTCCTTGAAGCAGCGGCCGCAGCGCTGGCACGTGCTCATGAACAGTTCCAGCTTCTGGCTGATGTCGCCGATGCTGTTGGTAGCTGTCTCGAATTCAAGGCTCATGGTGATGGCCTTCTC
This sequence comes from Nitrospirota bacterium, assembly GCA_023229435.1. Taxonomy (NCBI): domain Bacteria; kingdom Pseudomonadati; phylum Nitrospirota; species Nitrospirota bacterium. The sequence goes on along the minus strand of JALNZF010000005.1, from coordinate 119,445 downwards.
CGGGCAGACATCGGCGCACCGGCCGCAGTAGGCGCACCGGCGTCCGAGGTACTTTACGATGCGGAGTTCCTGGCAGATATCGACAATCAGGATCTCGCGCGCCGGACAATTGCTTGCGCAGCCGCCGCAGCCGATACACTTCGTTGCATCGAAGATGGGCCTGCCCCTGAACTTCGGCGGCGCCGGCCTTGGTTGCGCTGGATAGGGCAGTGTCACCCGCCCCGCTTTCAGGCAGACGATCGCTTCTTTCAGTTTGCTCAGGACAGACATGCAGTCACCTCGATCAGAATCCGTAGCCTGCAAGGACCAGCGCTGACAGCGCAACCACCAGCAGTGCAGCAAAAAAGCGGAGGGCCTGGTCAATGCGGTAGCGCGCGTGTGTCGCCGCCACCAGCGTCACCAGCAGTATCATGACGACCACCTTTGCCCAGAACAGCAGCCATCCCAACGGGAACAGGAGTCCCGAACCCCAGGGCGCGAACATCGCCACGAACAGCGCGCTGTAGATGATCAGTTTCACCATCGACGCATACTTGAACATCGCCAGCTTCGGTCCTGAATACTCCATGAGCGGGCCTTCCATGATCTCCGTTTCCGCCTCGCCGATATCGAAGGGAACGCGCTCTACGAATGCCTGGAACGACAACAGCATCACACCCAGCATGATAAGCCCCGACCACGGGAAACCGTCGTTGGCGTAAACCGAACCGTTCAGCACCATATCCAGCCGGAAGGACCGCGTATGGATCGCGCCGATAATGATGGCCACGGCAAACAGCGGTTCCAGCGCAATCATGATCATCATCTGGCGGCTGATGCCGACGAGAGAATAGGTGGAGCCTGCCGACAGCCCCGCCAGCAGCGTGCAGATGCCCGAAAGGGTCAGAAGATAGATCAGCAGAATGACGTCCCCGTGCCCGTTCATCGGGGCGGAAAACCCCATCGGCACGAGGCACGCCACGGTAAGCACGGTCGCCAGTGACAGATATGCCGCGAAGCGCTGCATGACCGGTGAATCGCCCGATTCAAGGTCTTCCTTGCCGAGCAATTTCAGCAGATCGTAGTAAGGCTGCCAGATCGGCGGACCCTGACGGGACTGGATGATTGCCGTGACCTTGCGCAGTACCCCCTGACACAAGGGCGCCACCAGCAACACCATGCACACATTCGCCAGTCCGCCCAGTATCGTCCTGATCATTGTATTGTCCATACTGCGGTCTCCCGCCGCGATGAAAAGAAACCGGTCATCCCCGAGTGATTTAATCGGGAATCCGGTGTTTGCAGGCTGATGTCCAAATACCGTTCACCCTTCGACAAGCTCAGGGCGAACGGTGTGGACTTTGAGACATAAATTTTATCCGTTCGTGCTGAGCCTGTCGAAGCACAAAATCGGTTTGTGCAACAGCCCGTTTGCTTCTGATATCAGAAAACCTGGATTCCCTATAGAGGCATTAGGGAATGACGGTCTTATGATGCTTGTTTGATCGCAGTCATACGCTCGCTCCTATCCGCGTGTCCCGCTCTATGAGACCTGTGGTTAACTATTATTTATGATTCTTCTTCCGCGCCAGTTCCTCCAATTCCTTCTGAGACCACACCCTTGAAACACCCGACTTTAGATCGATCGTCTCCATCCGGTCCGTACACGAGAAACAGGGATCAATGCTCCCGAGGGATATCGTCATGTCGGCGATCTGCTGGTCCTTGATCATCATCGGTATTGCCTGGAGGTTCTGATAGGTCGGCGCCCGGACCCGCCAGCGGCGCGGTCGGTTGTTCTCGCCGGTGATGACGAAATGATGGCTCTCGCCGCGCGGGGCTTCAACCGACGACAGACCCATGCGGCCGACAGGCAGTTCGTCTTCTATTGTCACGTGAAGCGGACCTTCTTCCATTTTCTCCAGGCACTGGCGGATGATCTTGATGGACTCGAACACTTCCCTGGCCCGGACCAGGATGCGCGACCAGACATCGCCGTCCCGTTCAACGATCACGTTGAAATCAACACGGTCATACGCCGCGTAGGGATGATCGCGCCGGCAGTCCATGTCAACACCGGCGGAGCGCGCAACGGGACCGAGGAGGCCGAGGTCCTTCACCGCGCGATTATCGGCAACGCCCACGCCCCGGGTGCGCTTTTGAATGTTCTTGTCCTTGCTCACGGCGTCAACGACGGCCTTCCATTCGGCTTCGAGCGTATCAAGGACATGAAGGAGTTCGGTTTTCAGGTCCGGGCCGATGTCCCAGCGCACGCCGCCGATGAGGCAAAGCGCGTAGGTCTTGCGGTTTCCGGTGATCTTTTCAGCGATCCACATGATCGGTTCCCGGATGCGGAAGCTTTGCATGAACAGGGTATCGAAACCGACGATATGGCAGGCAAGGCCCACCCACAGCAGGTGGCTGTGCAGCCGCTCGATCTCGAGCATGATGGTGCGCATGTATTCGGCGCGCGGCGGCGGCTTGATGGCCGCGGCGGCCTCGACGGATTGCGAGTAAGCAACGCTGTGCACGCAGCCGCAGATGCCGCAAATGCGCTCGGCCAGCATATTGATGTCATTGTACGACATCACCGATTCCGCGAGCTTTTCGATGCCGCGGTGCACCATGAACCCGCGATATTCACAGCCGCGCACCATTTCGCCTTCCACATAGAGGCGGAAATGCGACGGCTCGTCGAGCGTGGGATGGAACGGTCCGAACGGCACGACCATGCAGCCCTCCGGCGGGTCGTCGAACAGGAACTCCCGGTCCTCATCGTAGTTTTCCGGAACGTGGTCCCAGCTCATGTCCTTGCGAAGCGGATGGAGGCCGTCGGGCCAGCCGTCCGGCAGAACGAGCCGCTTGGGATAGCGATGGCCCACTGGTTCAATGCCCAGCATATCGCGCATTTCACGCTCGGCCCAGCTGGCGGCAGGCACCACGTCGGTGATGCTGTCCACTTCCGGTTTGTCCGCGGGAACATGAACAAGCACGCTGCACAGCAGATGGTCCTTATCAAAAGCGAAGTTGTGCGCAACGAGGAACGTGCCGGAGAACGGCCGATCGTCCACGCCGATGCTGGTTATATAGCGTGCATCGAGATCACGGAAAATAAATTTGCAGATCGCCTTCAGCGCGCCGGGCTCGACGAAGGCGAACAAATTCCGGTTGTCCGGCAAATCGGCGCGCAGCAAAGCGGGGCCGAACTGTTCTTTTAACTGATTCAGCTTTTCGCGTGCGATCATGATCAAGGTCCCTTCACCTCGTCCTGCTTGCCCGGATCCGGATGAGGCGTGCCGCCCAGCCAGCGGAAGTAACGTTTGATCTCACTGTAGAAATTGTGGGCCGTGTACCGGTGGCAATCCGCCTCGCGAACATAGCCGCAAAGCCAGGGAGCGGCGATACGGCGTTGGGCCCCTCCGAGTTTTGAGATTGCCCTCGTGATCAGGAACATCGAGCCGATCAGCACGGCGAGCGCAAGCGGCGCGAACACGGCGATGTCCTGCAGTGCCTGTATCCCCGCAAGCGGCCCGCCGGTCATCGGCGCAGCATCGGCCAGCACTGCGCCGAAGCCCTGGCGGCCGGCGTCCAGCGCCTTTTGCAGGAAATGGAACACGACCGCGGGCATGATGCCGAGCCCCAGGCATGCCGCTGCGAGCAGCACCTGCGGCAGTTGCATCATCCAGGAAACTTCGAGCCTGCCGCGCTTTGCGGCCTGCGTCGTCACCAGGGTGCTTGGTCGCGAGAGGAAACTCACGCCGAAAAATTTGATGAAGGAAGCCAGGGTGAGGGCGCTGGTAAAAATGGCGACGATCGCGCAGAGGGCGAGATATCCGGCTGCCCCGCTGCCCTGAACAGCGGCCACGTAAATGCTCCACTTGCTTACGAAGCCGTTAAAGAGCGGAACGCCCGAAATGGAGAACGAAGCAACAAGCGCCGTGACCGCCGTCACGGGCATGAATTTCATCAGACCGCCCAGTTTGTTGAGGTCCTGCGTCCCCGTTGCGTACAGCATCGAGCCCGCGTTCAGGAACAACAGGCCCTTGAAGATGCCGTGGTTGATCACGTGATAGAGCGCGCCGAACAGGCCGATGGCGGCAAGCGCCGTGAGCCGGTGATCTCCGCCCGGAAGCAGGGCCATGCACGCACCCAGGCCAAGGAGGATGTAGCCGATCTGACCGATACTGTGGAAGGCGAGCAGGCGTTTCGACTGCTCCTGCCTGAGCGCCTGCATAGTGCCGGTAAAGAGCGTGATGGTTCCGAGAATGGCGATGACCATGCCCCATTCGGCCAGCGGGAACCGGGACCATCCGGCAGGCGGCACGAGCCAGAGAAAATACCGCATGAGACCGTAGACGCCGGTCTTGATCATGACGCCGGAGAGCATGGCGCTCACGGGCGACGGCGCGGCGGGATGGGCGTCGGGCAGCCAGATCTGGCCAAAGGGCCACATTCCCATTTTGATGCCGAACCCGACGAGGAACAGCGCAAAGGCCAGCATTGATATGCCGGAGTGCTCGTTCAAGAGCGCGGGCATGTTGGCGCTGACCGTGTCAAGATCATACTTCAGCGCGACATTGCCCGCTGAAGCGCCGGCAGCGGCGAGCAGCTCCGCGCCGAGCATGGTAGCGCCACAGGCGATCTCCATCATGAATAAATACTTGTTCGCGGCGCGGATGTTCTCCGGTTTTCTGTTCTCGTAGCGGATCAGAGCATACCCGGGCAGCGTCATCAATTGCCAGAAGATAAAAAAGAACCACATCATGTCCGTGGTGCTCAAAAGACCGTACATCGCGGCGAGAAAAAGCAGAAAATGGGGATAGTATCGTGCGGCCCCGTATTCCGCGTATGAACGCATATAGACGATGGAATAGAACGATGACGGCACGGCGATGAAGGCGGCCAGCGTCAGAAAGATCGCCGACAGGCCGTCCACATGGATGCGCAGGGCGAAGCCGAATTTCGGAAGGGACCAGAATTCAGCAGGGTGAAGCGAAGGCCCGGTTGTGAGTACTGTTGCGACTGCAGAGAAGATCAGGACAGCCGTTATCGAGGTGACGATGAAGGACAACCAGCCCGCCACGGTCTTGTTCCGTGAAACAACAAGGGTAAGCAGCGCACCGGCGATACAAACGAGGATCGCGATCAGGACCGACAATTCCGGAGTCATTATGCGTTCACCTCTGCGATAGGCGGTTCAACAAAAAAAATATTCATTACCGGGAAGACGCAACGAACGCAAAGGTCTTCATCGGCCTGCAAGCCGGCACAGGTGCATACTGACAGGCACGATCAAGCGTCCTGGCCATTCAAAGCGGTTGGTTCAATCATGTCAGGGCTTGAATACGGTACCTGGTCCCCTGTCTCTTTCATCGAGATCAATATTTCGCATACCAACTCACTGAGCAGTTCAACCGTTGTCTGCATCGTTGTCGTGAGTCCTCGCTCTGAGTTGAGCGAATCCGGCTGCACGCCGAGCAACCATACCTTCGTTCTCTTGCCCCCATTGATCAATTTTGCGAGCAAACCGAGCGACATCTTGTGCGTCGAGATCTGCGGGAACCGAGCCGTCAATTCCTCCACATTCAGCAAGAGAACCGAGCCGGGCGCTCCGCTCCATTCGACCGCGTCAAGAAACACCAGCTGATCAAAGTCTTTCGCGGTTACGTAGCCGATGTAACGTTCAGGCATCATGCCCGCACTGATCACCTGGCGGGCGAGAGAAACCTGGCCGCCCCTGGTCAAACGCGCCGCTATCGATTCCGCCAGGTACACGCCGAATCCGTCATCGCCGTAGTCGACGTTGCCGAGACCCATCAAACAGACGCGGCCCCGGAGGCAGTGCTGGAGCTGTTCACGAAGGTCAGTCATCAGATATCCTCTCCCAGTTTCTTGATCTGTTCATAGGTGAAGACCGGGCCGTCCGTACACACGTACGCCACGCCGATGCAGCAATGGCCGCATTTGCCGACGCCGCATTTCATGTACCGTTCCAGCGTCGATACGATGTTCTTCTCCTCGAAACCCAGATCGAGCAAATCCTTGATCACAAACCGGAACATGACCGGCGGACCGCACACAAAGGCGATCGTATTGTCCACCGGGACCTGCACTCCCGGTTTTTTGAAGAGGCTTCCCACGACGCCTATGTTCCCGGTCCAGACATCGGTGGGGCATGTCCTGTCCACCGTGAGCAGGCATTCGATGCCCGCTGCCTGTTCCCATTCGCGAAGGTTGGCCACATACATCAGCTCGTTCGGTGTTTTCGAGCCGCAATAGATCTGGATGCGTCCGTATTTATCGCGGTTATTGAGCGCGTACACGATACAGGAGCGAAGCGGGATCAACCCGATGCCGCCGGCAACAAACACAAGGTTCTTACCATAATAAGCTTCCATCGGGAACCCGTTGCCGTAGGGGCCGCGCACGCCGAACTTGTCGCCAGGTTTCAACCGGTGGAGCGCCGAAGTGCAACTGCCCACGGAACGGACCGTGAAGAAGGTCTGGTCCTCCGTGGGACTCGGCGGCAACGACGTTGGAAATTCGCCCACACCAAAGAGGGAGACCTGGGCGAACTGGCCGGGACGGAATTTTTTAAAGGCCTTCTGCGCCGTCTCGTCCTCGAAGTGCCAGTAAAACGTCTTGACCTCGGCGATCTCGTCCTTCACCCGGTCCAGGACCGCGGTCTTCGGCAGATAGATGTTCTCAGTCGGCATGGGTATCAGACTCCGTTGTTGCCCGGCGTATCATCTCGACCACGTTCGGCATCCCCACGTCCCCGTGGCACACGGCGGCGCACCGCCCGCATCCGACGCAGGCCATTGAAAGCTCCCGCTGAATAAAATAGTGCGCCAGCTTCCGGAAGAACCGTCGGTTGCGGCGGTCGTGAATGGCGCGGCGCGGATTGTGGCCGCCGGCCATGCGCGTGAACCCTGCAAGGGCGCACGAGTCCCAGATGCGAACGCGTTCGATCTCATCAGGCCCTGTCTGGTGATCGGAGACCGTGAAACAGGTGCAGGCGGGGCACACGTACGTGCAGCCCCCGCACTCAAGGCACCGGTTGCCGATCTCCTCCCAGGTCTTATCGAGAATCTTGCCCTGGGACACGTACCGGACGGTCGCAGAGAACCAGCTTGTCGTGTTTTTGAAATGTCTTCTCACCTCGTTCAGGATGGCGATGCGCTTCTCACGGTGGGCTTCAGCGCCTCGTTTGAAGATGCTGTCCGCGAACAGCGCCTCGCCTGCCGGCGTTCCCGCGACAACCATGAATTCGTCTCCCAAATCCATGAGCTGCAGGTCAAAATGGTCCCGCGCGGCCGGGCCGGTGTCCGCGCACATGCAGAAACATTCGTTATTAATGTCCTCCCCGGGATTGGTGCAGACAACGTTCACGAGGAACAGGTTCTGGCGGCGTTTCTCGTAATAGATATCGCGGTAGTCGCGGCCCAGATAGAACCGGTCGAGGTGATAGATGCCGGCCACGTCGCAGGAACGGATCCCGAAGAGGGCGCGTTTCGATTCCCGGTACGTCGGCTCTATCAGGAGGTCGCCGTTACTTTTGCGTACCGTGAGCAGTCGCTCCATATGTGGAAACACAAAGCGCTTCGGCGGATAGTACGGATTGGGCAGATGGATCTCGAAGCGCTCCCGGTTCTCGTCAGTGATGGACTCGAAGAACGTGTCGCGACCGCGTCCCCGGAACGGCGCAATGACATCATAGCCCTGCCCGCTGAGCAGGTCCGCGATCTTCAGCACGTCTGCCCGGTCGATGATGCGGGCCTTCATGCGGTCTCCCTTTCCACGCGGACCGGAAGCAACTGGATGCTTTGTTCTGGAACGCCCTGAAGCTGCTGCATGACCTGGCTCACGAAGTACGGCACATACACGGTGCCGCTCAGCACTTCCCGGGTGACCCGCGCCGCTGTTGTCGAAGTGCCCCTGGTTGTGCGAAGTCGGATCTTTTCGCCGTCGCGGATGTTGAACCGCTTTGCGTCGTCCGTGTTGATCTCGACGAACCCGTCCGGGTAGTCGAGCAGCAGCATGCGATACTCGCGCTTGAGCGTCTCACTGTGCCTGATCAGCACGTTCTGGTGCCAGTAATAGAGCGAATGGCCAAAGACCAGCGTGAGCGGAAACTCCTCGGTCGTTGTCACGGGCTGGGGGTCTTTCTCGATGGGAACAAACGTGAAGGTCTGGGGGGGATGGCCCGGCGCGAACAGGAACTGCGTTCCCATGGGATGCTCCCGGGTACAGGGCCACTGACGGCCGTAGTCATGGGAGAGATTATCGTAGTTCGCCCCGCTGTAGAACGGAACCACCGTGCCGATCTCATCCATTACATCGGCGGCCGAATCGTACTGCCAGTCCGCACCCATGGCCCGGGCCACCATCGTAAGCTGATGCCAGGCGGGATCGATCCCGGGCGGCGGGACAATGACCTGATCGGCAATTTGGATGCGCCGTTCCGTATTGGTGAACGTGACGCGCTCCTCGCCGAAGATGGTCGTCGGCAGCACCACATGGGCATAGTCGGCCGTCGGTGTCAGGAACAGGTGCTGCATGACGACCAGTTCGCACTGCTGAAGCGACCGCGCCGCCCCGCTGATAAAAGCGGTGCTCACGGGGTCATACCGGCAGAGCCAGACGGCCCGCACGGCGCCGTTGCCGCGGTGAGAGAGCGTCCAATTCGCCGTCATCCCGCGTTTGGCAGGGAGAACGGTATTCCAAAGCGATTCGATTTTCCCGCGTGCTGCATCGTTTGATATCGAAACGTACCCCGGCAAGCGGTCCGGCAGCATTCCCATGTCGCACACGCCCTGGAGGTTGTTATGTTCGGTCAGACTGAAGATGCCGGCGCCTTCCCTGCCGAGCTGACCGCACAGCAAACACAGATTCACCATGGCCTCGATGGAGTCCGCATCGCCCGCCTCGATACCCGTGGAATAGAGGATCGCCGCGGCCCCGGCCCGCCCATAGGCGAGGGCGGCGGCTTCTATCTGTTCTGCAGGCACACCACAGATCTCCGCGGTCGCCAGCAAATCGCAGTTGTTCGCGGTTGCGAGAAACGCGTCGTAGCCCCGGCAGTGCGCCTTGATGAACGGCAGGTCCATCAGGCCATGATCGACGATCACTTTCGCCATGGCGCCGTAGAGCAGCGTCTCGGTGCCGGGCTTGTGCTGCAGGAACAGGTCGGCGTTTTCGGCCACGCGGTGACGGCGCGTATCGATGACGATGAGCATGGCGCCCTTCAGCTTGGCCCGGATGACCGCCCCCCCGATCGTCGGCAACTGCCGGCCCAGGTCAACGCCGTTCACGATGATAACGTCGCTATGGCCCAGCTCCTGGATGGAGTTGGTGGTGGCCGGTACGCCGATCATCTTGAGCAGTACATTGAGCGAGTAATTGCTGTAGACGCCTGCGCCGTGGTCCACATTATTGGTCTTGATGACGGCGCGGGCGAATTTCTGGAGCAAATAGGACTCCTCGTTCGAACAGCGGGGGGAATTCAGGAACGCGATCGAATCGGGGCCGTGTGCATCGCGGATCTCCTTCAGGCGTGTAACAATGAAACCGAACGCTTCATCCCAGCTCACTTCCTGGAGCGCGCCATTTTTTCTGAGCAACGGCTTCTTCAAACGGTCCGGCGCGTCAATGACCTCGTGGACGTGCCAGCCGCGCACGCAGATCCTTCCTTCATTCGCCGGGTGCGACATGCTGGGAGAGACTCCCACCACACGGTTGCCCGAAGTCTCAAGGTAGAGACCGCAACCGACTCCGCAGAAGGTGCAGGTTGTAAGCTTATGCGCCATACGTGATTGTCATTGGAATGGATTTAAAAATGAGACGCACCCGGTTTTCCCTTATCAGCAATTATCCCTGAGAACAAGCTGATAGCCGACAATGCATCCTTGAATGATGTTTACACAACCATAATCTTATCATATTTTGAAAAATTTTGGCTAAGACTTCGGTATTCTATGGAATAAAAATTATTTTCCCGGCTCCGTCGTAACTGCCGCCGACAAAAAAATTTACAATCGGGGTTTTTCCATAATGACGGTAAAGATCGAGAGATGCCTCCCTGTTAGAATGTTTCAGACGGCGACGGAGTGGAAGGGGGCGCCGCGAAAGTCAACGGAACGATACAGAGCGTAAGATGCCGAAGAGCGTTCAATTGCGGGAGCTTCTGGATTATGAAATCTTTATCAGGGTCAACTCTGATCAGGTTGTGAAAAAGTCCTCTTTTGCAGCATAATTCGTCATCCCCGTGAAACTTGTCCCAGCAGGAAGTAAGCAGGGAACGGGGATCCAGTGATATCTTGAAAATCCTGAATTCCCGCTGGAGCCTGCCCCAGCATGACGTACGCAGGGGCGGGAATGACGGGAAAAGACTTACAAGATGTTTCAAGGCTGCTCCCTTGACATCTGCACGTCGTTATTTCAGGTTAGTGCCGCATTCCCCGCAGAACCTGACCGCGGACTGGTTCCCGGCGCCGCATTTGGGACATTTCATTATGGCAAGCGTTGCGCCGCAGTTTCCGCAGAATTTACCTTCGCCGGCCGGCTTGTTGCACTGGGGACAGATGGTCTGTTTGCTTTCTATCTTGCCCGTGAAAACCGTCGTGGCTTCGGCGGCGGATTGTATGTCCTTGACCATCTTTCCGGCTTTTGCCGCAGCCACTTCCACATTCATCCTCGGCGCGTCTCCGACGCAAAGGCCTTCCTGTTCGTTCCAATCGCTTTCGCAGACATATTTTCTGCACTTGGGACAGCGGTGGAAATGCTCCTTGGCCTCGTTCTGAGCCAGCTCAAAAGCCGCCTCGTGTTCCTTATGCCACTCGGGCGACATCCCGGTAAACCTGGCTGAAATGGTGTCCGCGCCGCGCTCCACATTATAGCCCAGTCCGGAATGACCGGTCAGATCGCCTATCAAACTGGCCGCGCTGCCCAGCATCCTGAAAAGACCTTTTTTCTTGTACGTCTTGGATTCAATGAACCTGGTCTTGTAGCCGTCCCTGCACAGGTCGCAGAAAAAAATACATTGAAAACCCGCCTCCGTGCTGTTGTCGCTAAAGTTTTCCGTGAAGGGCTGAAGCGCCATAAGAATATCCTCCTCCGATTATTTTAATTGAGAACCGCATTTTACGCATTTTTCGCCGATCGGCGGCTGTTCGAACCCGCATTTCCGATTGGGACAGGCCATGGCCAGCCGCGCGCCGCAGCTTCCGCAGTAATCACCGAAAAAAACCGTTTTAGCGCACTGCGGGCAGGTTGTCTCGAGGGAAAGCCCGCAGTGCTCGCATTTTTTCCAGTCTTTCTGGATCGGGCTCTGGCATTTGGGACACCTGAACGAGCCGAGCGGCCTGATCTTGCCGCAAAAAGGGCAGACATTTGCATCCGCAGAGATGAGCTTGTCGCAATAGCGGCAGGGATGTTTGTAGCCGGCCATTATTTTTTCTCCTGTCCGGGAACGGCTTGTTCCTCAAGCAGTTCCTCATTGTCTATTTTTTCCTCCGCAGCGTCCGGAAGCTGGCTCTTGAGCCATTTGGCGCGGTCGTCGTTGGAATGAATGTTGAACGCGAGCAGGTTCGATATATCCTCGATCCAGCTTTCAGACGAGGAATGGATGACCCTGCCTATGTATACATCACGCAGGGCCCGCAGTTCCGGGATCCTGGCAACCGCCGCGCGGTAACGCGCATACCGGGGCTCTTCAAGTTTCGAGTCGGATAAAAAAAGCGGCGCCCGCCTGAAATTCACGGCGCTCATGGCGGCGTTGAAAAACCGCGTGAAGGCGGTCATTTTTTCGTCCAGCCCGGAAATGTCTTTTGTGAGGGGATAATCCTTCCGGCTGGTGAGACGGAAAAAATAGGTGGCCCGCTTTCCGGCGTTCTCCCCGATGACCTCGTTTTCCTGTTCAGTCCTGAACGCCTCCATGGCCACCGCGTTGCCCGGTTTAGCAGGGTCCGCGCTGTAAACCGGGAAGAGGAGCAGGAAATAATCTTCTGAAGCGCCGCCCCCGAGACCCTTTTTAAAACCGAAGCAGATACGCTCCTGCCTGCTCAGGGACTTCAGCAAAGCAAATTCCTTTTTGTTCTCCGGGTCCGCGCCGAGAGTTTTTTCCAACCGCGCGAAAAAGCCGGGACAGATTTTTTCGATCTCCGAAAGCGGCAGGAGCCAGCCTTCTTTCAGGACCAGCGAAGCCTTTCTCAGTGCCAGGCCGTCCAGGTCGGGCATAATAGACTTCAGGAGTTTCTGCCCCATGAGAAGCATCTGGTTCATCTGTTCCGAGAGATGGGTCTTGAAGTAATCGAATTGCGCGCCGAATTTGGAAAGCAGGAGCTTTTCTCCGGAATCAAGCGTCAGCGACAACTCACGGTCCCCCGCTTGAACGCCCGCGGCATCACGGAAGGAAAACCTTTTCATCCCGGCCCCGTCCGGGACCAGCAGGAGGGCCGTTTCATAGATCCGCAGTTCGCATTGTCCCTGCGCCTTCTCGATGCCCGCGGCGTCTTGAAAGCTATAGTGCGCCTCTATCTGCGATTTTTTAAGCGGCTCATCCAGGAGGGAGTCCTTGATGAGCATTTTGTTCCGTAAGGCCGAAGCGATCCGCAAGAAGTCCTCGTACTGATAACCCAGGGAAGAGAATTCAACCCGGTCGCCGGAAAGCGAAGTGAGGAACACTTTGTAATCAGCGGCTTTCAGCTCCGCGATATCGCGCCAGGAAAACATCAGGCCGGCACCCGATTCGGGCGAGATCGTCAGAACGGCCTCCGCGAGATCCACGTTGCAGCTGCCGTTCTCCCGCTGGCCGCCTTGAGCGTTTGCAATCATATACTCCGCCGGAAAATTCATATTATTTTATGAAGATGTAGTTGACCGTATGCTTCACGCCCGCATATTCCGCCACGAGTTCAGCCGTGCCTTCCCGCAGCCCCCTGATAGCCACCATTTCGCCTTCAATCGGGGAAACTTCCAGCAGTTCCGGCCGGCTGGCCTGCCACCGGGGTGTGACCTTTATCGGTCGATTGTTCGCATCACGGCCCTGGGCGCTCAGATAAGCAGTGCCGCCTATGCTGAGGTTAAGGCCGTCCGCGCTGGGACCGCTCTCGCCCAGAGGGACATTGCCCACATAAACGACGATTTTTGAAAGCGGGCCGGCATGAAGGACGTCTTCTATGGGCGGGACGATTGTATTAAGATTGGAGGTGCAGGCCGCGAGGGCCGCAATCATGACCGCAAAAAGCAGGTACGTTTTCGATTTGTTCATTTTAAGAACCTCCCGTCAGACCATGATTGCCATCAGGTCCTTTTCCGATTTTTAATAATCCCTGACAATTATAGCAGAACGGACAGTCGGTCGGGGAAGCGGCTGGAACCACGTTTAGACCGATCCTTAAAAAGGTTTGGCATGCTGCGTTCTTTCCAGCAGAGTGATATCGAATCCTTTTTCCTTGAGCTTATCAAGGAGCTGTCCATACAGGGCATCGTCCATTTGGGGAGACCGGGCAAGTATCCAGAGATACTTTCTGCTCGGCTCGGAGACCACGGCGTAGTCATAGTCTTCGCCAAGATCGATGATCCAGTAGTCTCCCGAGAAGGGCCAGAAAAAGGACACCTTCAGCCTGGCATTCGTGGTTGTGTCGACGATCCGCGCTTTCCCCTTTGCTGTGTCCATTTTCCCCTTCCTCAGACAGGAGTTCAACACGCGGATCGTTCCGTCCGGACCGAGTTTGTACGCTGCGCTGGTATCGGTACAGCCCTTCTGAAAGCGGTTCGGATAGCGCGCGATCTCGTACCAGGTGCCTGTATAACGGGACAGCTCCACGTGTGCTACGACCTCGAGCGGGGGCAGGGGAGCATGCGTTGCGGGGAGGCAGGAACAGAACAAGGTGGCCGCAATGATAATGAAAATGGATTTATTGATCATGACTCCTCCGTAACTACTCGGGTCAATTACTTCGCTTCGGTGCAAGGACTATTTTGATTATAGCGCATATTCCGATTAACTACTGACAAGAGGCTGGAATCATTTTTCATGAAGATCGATGCGTTATTCGGTGTGCCGGGGTTTTTTCAAAAAACTGGTAAGCAGGATCGCAGCGCCGGCAAAGGCGGCTGCCATAAAGAAGCTGGATGAGAAGCTGCCGGTCCGTTCAGCCAGGATGCCTGCGACCGAGGGCCCCGCGATCTGGCCCAAACCGAAGATGAACGTGATCAAACCGAAAGCGGCGAGAGCCTTGTCAACGCCGACGTATTCGCTCACCGCGGCGACCATGATCGATGGGATGGACCAGGCAACGATACCGTAACAGAAGATCGAAAGATAGAGAAAGAGCGGCGGCAGGTTCGCCGCAACCATGAGATACGCGAGCGCCTGGAGCGAGAACACGATCATGAGCCCGGCCTTTCTTCCGAGCTTGTCCGAAAGCGTGCCGAACACGGGGCCGGAGACGAGGCTCAAGAGCCCCACCCAGGACCAGAAGTTGCCTGCAATGGTTTCCGAGAACCCCCGTTCCTTAACCAGCGTAGTCACAATGAACGTGGCATAGATCACGTAGGTGTAGCCGAAGAGAAAGTAGATCGAACCGAGCAGATAAAGGACCTTGTTCTTGTAAATGCTCTGCATCGCCGTGTGTTCCTGGAGAACGGGAGTGAGGACCCTGCCCTCGCTGCCCAGTGGTTGCAGTCCCAGGTCCTCCGGCTTGTTTCGCAGAAAAAAATAGCTGAGTGAAGCGATGATGAGCACGATTCCGGCGAGGATCAGCCAGCTCATGCGCCATCCCTCGGGGCCGATCAACCTGTTCACGAAAGGGATGAGCTTGCCGGAGATAATGATCGCGAACCCGCTGCCGATGACCACGAACCCGGCGGCCCGCCCCCTGATCGTCCGGTCGAACCAGGCGGTGATGAGCCCCATCACCGGAACGTTCGCCGCGCCGCTTCCCATGCCCGTGACGAAATAGAGTATGAGGATCGCAACAAAGCTTCCGGCCCGGCTGATAAGCGCCATCGAAACGCCGATAATGATGAGCGCGATCACGATCAACCGGCGGGAGCCGATCCAGCGGGCGATGTGGCCGCAGAACAGGACCGAAGCGAGATAGCCGATAAAATTGCCGGTGCTGATGAAACCGATCTGCGAGTAGGAGAGATTAAGTGTAGATGCCATGGAAGGGAGCAGCATGCCGAGCGCAAAACGGCCGAAGCCGAGGCAGGCAAAGATACTGAGCATGCCGGTTGCGACGATGATCCAGGCGTAGTGGAAGGGGAGGCGTGAGGCCTTCTGTTCAGGCATGGCAGAAACTATACCATGTCCGGAAAAAATGGCAAATAAAAATGTTTACCTGTCGTACCTTCTCAGGATGATATCGGGGAAGAGGTATTCACCAAAGATGACCCCCGAAAACCTATTTCGAGGGCAGGCCCCAGGAATACGGAGAACCGGTTCCAACCTGAGTAGTTACACCTGATTCACGTTGTGCACTATTCCGTATTTCGAGTGTGTTCGTATCCGAATTATATTCGTCTCGCCTTAAGCGCCCTGGCGGTCTTGCCCACATCCTTGTGCGCTACCCAGAGGATGGCGGCAAACCGGTCTTTGCCGGCTGACACAGCGTCGATGGCCGTAACGTTGATCTTTTTCTCCGCCAGCTTTTTGAGGAGTTTTGCCACCGCGCCTTTCCGGTCATCACCCTGGATCAAAAAACCGAACTTCTGGGGCCGCGTCGTGATCTTTGCCGCCTTCGCAGCTTTCTTAAACATGGCCACATCCTCGGGAATAATATCGAGTTGGGCTTTTCTGCCGTTTGGGAACCCTGAGAACGCCAGTAAATTTACGCCGCGATCGGCCAACACTCCCAGTATCTTCGCTCCCTGGCCGGCCCTGTTGGTAACGTCCAGTGCAAAATACGCCACTTTCTTCACGGTAGTCGCCATATCAACACCTCCTTTTGGTATTAATACAAACGCATTTAATTTCGATACAATCTTGCCCCTTACCTTTGTCCTCTCCCCAGCGGGGAGAGGGTAGGGCGAGGGGGGACTTTCGGAATGTAACAATAATTATTGCGTTTGTATTAGTATAGCACCTTTTATTTTATGACATCAGCCAAAGAGTCCTTCTTCCGGTACACCGTGCCCTGGAACAACGCGATCTTGTTCCCCTTATCGTCCATCACGGGGATAAGATACGTGGCAAGCCTTGGATTGAACGACGCCTCGTCGGCTTCGGCAATCAGAACACCGCTGTTGACAGCTTTGAAATACGATATGCTCACATTGATCGCCACGGCGAGCGTACCGTGGGAGTTTGAAGCGGCCGAAAACGCTGCATCCGCAAGAGCGAAGATGGCTCCGCCGTGAAGCATGCCGGCGCTGTTCAGGTGGTGGTCTTTGATCTCCATTTTTGCTTTTGCCTTGCCGTTTCCATATTCAAGCATCTCGATCCCGAGATGCTTTGCAAAACGATCATTCTGCACAAATCTGGTCATGTCATCCATGGGTTGTTCCTTCTCTCTCTCAGTTGGTATTATTAAGGTGTTGCCATTATAGCAAAAGAGACCTTCCCAGCTCAAGAAATAATATGAAAATATATTTACAAAGTCCTGCAATCTGGTTATAATAGCCCCGTTTCATAACAAAATCGCTGATTTTCCATCCGAAAAATCGGAGACTCAAGGAGCCGCCCATGCCCTGGAATGCCGAAGAATCCCTGTCACGACCGGAACTTGCGAAGCTGCAGAGCCAACGACTTCAAAAGGTCTGCGAGCGCGTCTACGCCCGAGTTCCTTTCTACAAAAAGAAGTTTGACGAAAAGGGTCTTAAGCCCGCGGACATTACTACCATTCAGGATATCGTCAAACTTCCCTTCACGAAGAAGGTCGACCTTCGCGATAACTATCCCTACGGACTCTTTGCCGAACCGCTCGACAACATTGTGCGCATTCATGCCTCGTCAGGCACGACCGGCAAACCCACGGTCGTGGCCTACAACCGGAACGACATCAACCTCTGGGCAGACGTGATGGCGCGGACCTTTACCTGCGCCGGTGTCACGAACAAGGATGTGGTCCAGAATGCCTACGGCTACGGCCTGTTCACCGGCGGACTCGGTGCGCACTACGGCGCGGAACGCGTGGGCGCCGCTGTTATCCCGATCTCCGGCGGCAATACGCAGAAGCAGATCCTGCTCCTGCAGGATTTCGGCACCACGGCGATCTGCTCCACACCTTCCTTTGCTCTTTACCTCTATGACGTAGCGTGCGAGATGAAGGTCAATCTCGATACGATCAAACTGCGCGTTGGACTGTTCGGCGCCGAGCCCTGGACCGAGGAGATGCGTCGCGAAGTGGAAGAGCGGCTCAGGATCAAGGCGATCGACATCTATGGTCTCTCGGAGATCATCGGCCCGGGCGTTTCCTCTGAGTGCATTGAGGCCCAGAGCGGCCTCCATGTCAACGAAGACCACTTCTACCCCGAGATCATCAACCCGGAGACAGGCGATCCGCTCCCCTATGGACAGGAAGGCGAGCTCGTGATCACGAGCATGTCGCGCGAGGCCATGCCGCTCATCCGCTACCGAACGGGCGACATCACGAGTCTCAATCCCGACAAGTGTGTTTGCGGCAGGACGCTGGTCCGCATGCGACGCGTCAGGGGGCGGGCCGATGATATGCTGATCATCCGGGGGGTGAACGTGTTCCCGTCCCAGGTGGAATCCGTGCTGCTCCGCACCAAGGACATTGCCCCGCACTATGTCATCGAGGTGAACCGGAAGGGCAGGATGGACGAGATGAACGTACGCGTTGAGGTGACCGCCGAGTGCATGGATAAACTGGCGGCCAAAGTGCTTACCACCGACCTTAAGTCCTTTGCACAGGAAGAAGAGGACCTCATCAAGATCAAGCGCGACATCCAGAAGAACGTCAAGGACATCATCGGCGTGAATACCGAGGTAACGCTTGTCCCGCCCGGCGCGATCCAGCGGAGCGAAGGCAAGGCAAAACGGGTCATCGATAATAGACCGAAGTAACAGTTCGGAGTTTAGAGTTCGGAGTGAGAAACGAGAGACAATTATTGAGGTGTAGCTTTGAATAAAGCAATTCTTTCGGGTAACGAAGCAATTGCGCGCGGGTTCATCGAAGCGGGCGGCAAGCTCGCCGCTGCCTATCCCGGTACGCCGAGCACCGAGGTACTCGAAACGCTTTCGCAGGCCGACGGTATCCATGCTGAGTGGTCCGTGAACGAGAAGGTGGCCCTCGAGACGGCCATCGGCGGCGCCCTGTCCGGCGTGCGTTCCCTTGCGTGCATGAAGCACGTGGGCGTGAACGTTGCTGCTGACCCGCTCATGACCGCGGCGTACACGGGCATTAACGCCGGGCTCGTGCTCATGGCTGCCGACGACCCCGGCATGTTCAGTTCCCAGAACGAACAGGACACGCGCCACTTTGCCCGGATGGGCAAGATTCCCTGTCTGGAGCCCTCCGATTCCGCGGAAGCAAGAGAATTCATCAAGGTCGCGTTCGAACTTTCCGAGTCCTTCGACACGCCGGTCATCCTGCGCACGACCACGAGGATCTCGCACTGCAAGAGCGTGGTCGAGGTCGGAACGCCCGACTCTCCGGCAGGCCGCGGGATGATCAGGGACTTCGGCAAATACGTGATGCTCCCCAGCAACGCAAAAAAACGACACGTGTTCGTTGAGGACCGGCTCCTGCGGCTTAAAGAATGGGCCGAGACCTCGGCGCTTAACCAGATCATCGACGGTGAAAAAGCACTCGGCTTCATTACCTCCGGCATCTCGTTCCAGTATGTTCGCGAGGCCTTTCCCAAGGCCACCGTGCTTAAGCTTGGCACGACCTATCCGCTCCCGGAGAAGCTCATCAGACAGTTCGCGTCGTCCGTATCAAAACTCGCGGTGGTGGAGGAGCTCGATCCCTTTCTCGAAGAACAGATCAAGGCCATGGGCATCACGGTCCATTTCGGCAAGAATGTGTTGCCGCTCTGCGGCGAATTCAGCCAGCGTCTGGTGAAAGAAAAGATCTCGGGCAGCCGGATTCCGATGAAGGAGCCCGTGGCCGGTCTCATCATGCGGCCGCCGACATTCTGTCCCGGCTGCTCGCATCGCGGTCTCTTTACGGTGCTTGCCAAGCTCAAGCTCACGGTCTCCGGCGATATCGGTTGCTACACTCTTGGCGCGCTGCCGCCGTTCTCCGCCATGCACACCTGCATCTGCATGGGGGCGAGCATATCCGCCGCGCACGGCATGGCCAGGGGTCTTGCCCTCCAGGGCATACAGCAGAAGCCCGTTGCCGTGATCGGCGATTCCACATTCGTTCATTCCGGCATCACGGGTCTGATCAACATGGTATACAACGGAGGCGACGCCATCGTGATCATTATGAACAACGACACGACCGGCATGACCGGCGGGCAGGAGCACGCCGGCACGGGCCGCACCGCCAGGGGGACTGAAGCGCCCCGCCTCGATATCGCGAAGCTCTGCCATACCATCGGCGCGAAGCGGGTGCGCGAGATCGACGCCTATAACATCAAAGATCTCGAGAAGATCATGAAGGAAGAACTCGCGGAAAAAGGACCGGCGGTGCTCATTTCGAACCAGCCCTGCGTGCTGCGCTACCGTATCGCAAAGAAGGTCTATGCCGTGGAGCGAAAGACCTGCACCGGGTGCAAGGTGTGTCTCAAGGCGGGGTGTATCGCCCTGTCCTTTACGCCCGAGGGTAAAACGGGTTTCGTGGAGATCGATCCGCTTCTCTGCAACGGCTGCGGCGTCTGCGCCCAGCTCTGCACCACGGGGTCGATGAAGACGACGTAGCGTAGCAGTTCGGAGTGTGGAGACTTCGACGAGCTCAGTCGAGTCGTTCGGAGTTTGGAGTAAAGAACGTCATTCCCGCCCCCGACTACGACATTCGAGGGCAGGCTCCAGCGGGAATCCAGTGTTCTTAAGTTACGTCAATTAGCTTGTCCTCGAATGCTTCAATCGGGGATGTTAATCCGTGGTAAAAAGTTCTGAGGGGTTATCGTGAACGTTTTTAATATTCTGATCAGCGGTGTGGGCGGACAGGGCGTGCTCCTGACGAGCAAGGTGATTGCCGAGGCGGCGCTCCTTGCGGGTCTCGATGTGAAGCAGAGCGAGGTGCACGGCATGGCCCAGCGCGGCGGCAGTGTGCTTTCGCAAGTGCGGTTCGGGGACAAGGTCTTCTCGCCGATCGTGAGCGAGGGAGAGGCCGACCTGCTGATCGGGTTCGAGCCCCTCGAAACTGCGCGGTATCTCCATTTCCTGAAGGATGACGGTGTGGTCATATACAATACCCGGTCCATCGGCACAATCGGCGTTTCCATTGCAGCGGAAAAATATCCTGTTGGTATCGATGCGGTCATCAAGGAGCGCGTCAAGACCGTCATGCCTTTCGATGGGACGCAGCTTGCCGTCGCAGCCGGGGACAAGCGCACGCTCAATCTCGTGTTGCTCGGCGCGGCTCTCACGTTTCTGCCGCTCAAGGAGTCGGCCGTCCTCGACGCAATCAAGAATACGGTGCCTAAAAAAGTGCTTGAGATAAATCAGAAGGCTTTTGCGGCAGGCAGGGCCCAAAGAAAGTAAGCGCGCGAGCAGGTGTCACTGAAATCTTCGCACCATTCCCGCTAAGCTCAGTTCATGCCCCTGTTGTGCTCAGGATATCAACGATGTTTGGTATGCAGAATTGATGATCGCTTGTCACGCGGCCGGTTCTGATACCGGCGCGTAATGCGGATCGCGTTAACCAGGTTGTTCGTCAGGCCGGGGACGTGTTATGGAGGCATTGGTGTCGATAAAGGACTCCAGGGCTTGTTCTGCATCCGCGGGAAGGTCCAGGAAGTGCACTCCGTACCAGTTGCTCTTCACTCCCGGCGCAGGAGTTACGGTACGGGCAATTTCTCCCGTTATCTGGATCTGTGACATATCGGGGAGGAAGAACGAACAGGAAAGCCGATCTCCTGGGTTAAAGATCTGGGTGGTTTCAATAAGCATCCCATCAAGGCTGATATCCAGCGAGTTGCAGACAAAGTGATTGCTGCTGACACTCCCTTCAACGGCAACATTGAGGAGCACCCGGTATGTTTCCCGCCAGGACAGGTTAAGGAGCTTTTTTGCCTGTTCCAGAAGTTGAGCGGGCTTGATCGGACGGGTAATTACCGCATCAGCCCCGCAGCGAGCGCTTTTTTCAATTGCCCGCTTGGTGTGCGCGCAGACCATCATGACGGGGACCGTACCCTGGTCCGCATTCTCCCTGAGGAGTGAGCAAAGCTGTTCACTATTCATTCCCGGCATATCGAGAGGGATGATGATCAGGTCCAAGCGGATCGTGCGATGGATTTGCAGCACCTCATCAGTCGTTGCAGCCGTGAAGACGCGCATGTCCGCCCGGTCTAAGAAATTGTTCTTTTTTTTCAGAATAGTGTTGATGTTTTCAGCTATTACAATTTTTTTCATAGTCCGATTTCAGGGGCCGGTCAAGATCCGCCTGTTGCCGACCGCGGATGTCAATCATGTACGAACGATGAATCAACAGCTGACCGCCCCTTACTCTCTCCTCTCATGATAGCATAACGTCATTCTACCCCATTACACAACTAATTTTAGCATAAACAGAATTATATTGTCAACCCTGAAACCAAGAAACAATGGAACACGGAACGCCATGATTTCTTATGTCTTTTTTAAGCCAAGGAGGGTAGCGGCATTCTCATAGAGCATCTTTTCTTTCAAGCGGTCTGATATTTTCAAGCGCAGTGTTCGCTCGAGCATTTCTTTCTGGTCAGTCCACGGACTGTCGCTCCCGAACAGGACCCGGTCCTCATCAAAGTTTCCGATAAGCTTGATGAACTCCTCGTCGCTCACTTCGCTCAAGGTCATCGATGTCTCGGTATAAACATTCTTGCAGTTGCTGAGGCAATGAATCCGGTCCCACTGCTTCCACCCCCCGACATGCGTGCACACGATGGTAAGGTCCTTGAACCAGTCAGCCACTTTCCTGACGCGCTCAACGTCCGCCTGGGTATTTTCGGGGAAGGCGAGATCGTAACCGGTGTGGAATATGATATAGAAGCCGAAGCTTGCGAGGAGCTCATAAAAGCCGTACATATGTTTATTGTCGATAAAGAAGCGCTGGTACATGGGGTGGAGCTTGACCCCGCGGATACCCGCCCGTTGGGCCTGTCCCAGCATATCCTCGACATCATCCGGATCGTTCATGGGATGAAATGAGACCAATGGATGAATGCTGTCGCTCTTGATCAGTTTGCAGAACTCAAGGACCGAAAAAAGTTGTGTCGGTTTCGTCGCGATGTTCGCCACCAGGCTTGCGGAGATGTTCGCCCGCTTCATGGAGTCGAGCAGTCCCTGCAAGGTTCCGTCCGTCCGGGGGCGGTAGTTGCCGGACTCCGCGGCAAGCGCGTCCATTGCAGCCTTGGCGATCTTATCAGGGAAGACATGAGTGTGGAAATCGATAATGTTCAACATAACCTCAATCTACCACGGAGACACTGAGGCACGGAGAAAACCAAGAGGCTCGATTCATGAAGACGGGAAGTTCACGAATATGAAAAAAGAAAAAACACCCTTTTTTGATTTGCTTTTTCTTCTGGTTTTTCTCAGTGTCTCCGTGTCTCTGTGGTTAACCTCTTAGAATTTCCTGTTGTCTATGACCCGCTTCGCTTTTCCTTCGAACCGCTCCAGCGATTTTTTCTCGACAAGTTTCACCTCGACGGAGATCCCGAGCTCAGAGGCAAGGCGCTTCTTGATGGTTTCCTTGAGCTGGCTTTGCTTTTTCATCTCGTCAAAGAACATCGATTCCGACACCTCAACATTGACCGTCGTATCATCAAGCGCGCCCTTGCGATCGATGATGATCTGATAGTGAGGGGCAACACCCTCGATCTCGAACAGCACGTTCTCGATCTGCTGCGGAAACACATTCACGCCGCGAATGATGAGCATGTCGTCGGTCCTGCCGTAGACCCTCGTCATCCTCCTCATGGTCCTGCCGCAGGGGCAGGGTCCGGGAATGAGACGGGTCAGATCGCGGGTCCGGTACCGAATGACCGGGAAGGCCTCCTTGGTCAGCGTGGTGATGACCATTTCTCCGAGCTCACCGGGCTTGACCGGCTCAAGAGAGTCGGGATTGATCCACTCGACTAGGAAGTGGTCTTCGGCAATGTGCAGACCGTTTCGTTCCAAGCACTCGCCGGCAACGCCGGGCCCCATCACCTCGGAGAGGCCGTAGTTGTCCGTGGCCACGATCTTGAGCTTGTCCTCGATTTCTTTGCGCATGGCATCGGACCAGGGCTCCGCGCCGAAGAGGCCGTACTTCAGGGAGAGGGAGTTGCGGTTGATGCCCATCTCCATCATCGTGTCCGCGATCATCATGGCATAGCTGGGTGTACTCACCAGCGCGGTGGTCTTGAAGTCCTGCATGAGCTTGATCTGGCGACGCGTATTGCCGCTCGAGATGGGGATGACGGAAGCGCCGAGCCGCTCCGCGCCGTAGTGAAGGCCGAAGGCGCCGGTGAAAAGGCCGTAGTTGAACGAGATCTGAATGACATCGTCCTTGGTGATGCCGCCGGCCGCCAGGACCCGCGCCACCAGGTTCGACCAGGTCTTGATGTCGTTTTTCGAGTAGCCAACGACGGTTGACATGCCGGTCGTTCCCGACGAAGCATGGATCCGGACGACCTCCCGAAGCGGAACCGCAAAGAGTCCGTAGGGATAATTGTTCCTGAGGTCGTTCTTGGTCGTGAAGGGAAGTCTGCTCAGGTCATCGAGCGAACGCAGGTCATCGGGATTAAACTTGACCTCATCGAACTTTTTCCGGTAATACGGGACGTTCATATACACCCGGCTCAAAGTGGACTCGAGCCGTTCAAGCTGCAACTGCTCCAGCTCTTTCCGTTCCATACCTTCGCTTTCAGGCTGCCAGTAGGTTGACATAACGACCTCCGATGTTAAAAAAGCCGATGGATGACAGACGAGGGATGACGGACGAAAAGGATTTTCTTCAGCCGATATCTTCCATCGTCCTTCGTCCATCGTCACTCAAGATTTATACATCAACGTCCCGTCCCAGATACGCCCGCTGCACATCCCGGTTCGCAAGCAGGTCTTCGGCTTCGCCCGAGAGGATGATCCTGCCTGTCTCGAGCACATAGCCGCGGTTCGCGATTTTGAGCGCGCTTCGCGCATTCTGCTCCACCAGCAGCACCGTATTCCCCTTGTCGCGGAGCTTTACAATAATGTTGAAGATCTCTTTCACCATGAGCGGCGCCAGGCCCATGGAAGGCTCATCGAGCATGATGAGCTTCGGCCGCGCCATGAGCGCCCTGCCGATGGCAAGCATCTGTTGTTCGCCGCCGGACAGCGTGCCGGCGAGCTGATATTCGCGTTGTTTCAGCACCGGGAAGAGGCTGTAGACACGCCCAAGATCGCTCTCCACCTCATGCTTGTTGCCGCGCTTGAACTGCACATACGCGCCGAGCAGCAGGTTTTCCTTCACTGGCATTGCGGGGAATACCTGCCTGCCTTCGGGTACGAGCGAGCATCCGCTGAAAACGATCCGCTCTGTCGGAACGCGTCCGATGTCTTGGTCGTTGAACACGATCTCACCAGCCTGGGCCCGGAGCAGACCCGTAATGGTCTTGAGCAGCGTGGTCTTGCCCGCTCCGTTCGCGCCGATGATCGTGACGATCTCTCCTGATTTCACATGGAGCGAAAGCCGCCGCAGTACGGTCAGGCTGCCGTATCCGGCATCGAGGTTTCGGATCTTAAGCATCGTCCTCTCCCAGATATACACGGACGACCTCGGGATTGGTCTGTACCGCACGCGGCACGTCATCGGCGATCATTTCGCCGTAGCTGAGTACGACAATCTCGTCGGAGATGTTCATGACCAGGGACATGTCGTGTTCAACGATCAAAACAGTGATGCCGAGGTCGCGAACCCTGGTGATCAGTTTTGCCACGTCCGCTGTCTCACGCATATTGAGGCCCGCTGCGGGCTCGTCGAGCAACAGCATGGTCGGGCCGCCCGCCAGTGCACGGGCGAGTTCCACGGCACGCTGCTGGCCGTAAGAGAGGCTCAGGGCCTCAACCCCGGTCAGCTTCGCGATCCCGAGAAAGTCCATCATTGCGCGCGCTTTGTCCCGGATCTCCTGTTCTTCGCGCCGGGTCCAGGGCAGGTTCAGCATGCCGGCGAGAAATCCCGCCCTGCTTCTGACATGGCAGCCGACCATGACGTTCTCGAGCGCGGTCATGTGGGCGAAGAGCTTGATGTGCTGGAACGTGCGTGACAGTCCGTACCCGGCGATCTCGTAGGGAGCTTTCCCGTTGATCGGCACCCCTTGATATATGATGGCGCCGGCGTCCGGGTATAAAAATCCGGACACAAGGTTGAACAGCGTGGTTTTTCCCGCGCCGTTCGGTCCGATGACCGCCTTGATGCTTCCTTGTTGCACGGAGAAGCTTACGTCTTTCACCGCCTGGACTCCGCCAAAGCGCTTGCTGATATTTCTTATTTCAAGAAGAGACATACGTTTAAGCACCAAATGACAAGCATCAAATCACAAATAAGCACCAAATCCCAACATAAATAGACTTTTCACAAACTGTTTTGGTCATTGAACTTTGATTATTGCGATTTATTTGAAATTTGACGCTTGTAATTTGTTATTTTCCCGATCAGATTCCGCAGATCCGATCCTATAATGCCATCAGGCGCGAAGAGCATGATGAGAATCAGGATAATCCCGAAAACAGCGTCGTCAAAGGTCCCAAAGTAGCCGCGAAGCGAGAAGAAGTTCAACACCACGCTCATAATGAGCGTACCCCAGAGGCTTCCCATGCCGCCGACGGCAACGATGGCAACATAGCGTACGGATTTAATGATTGACGCCTCGGACGGGCCGATTCCGCCGTTGAAATGGGTGAGGAAGACCCCGGCGATCGCGGCGAGAACGGCGCTCACCATGAAGGTTGAGAGCTTGTATTGGGCAGTGTCAACGCCCATGGCGTTCGACGCGTCCTCGGCCCCGTGGATCGCGCGGAGCGCGCGGCCGACCCGGGAATGGATGAGATTCACGAGCAGCACCATGGCCGTGGTCACGAGCAGCCAGGCAAAATAATAGTTCAGGACCCTGAGCGACGAGCTCCCACTCACGCTGATGCCGGGCAGCAATGGAAAAGGAGGCACGCCCGAGATGCCGTCTGCGGCTCCGAAGCTTTGGGTCCCGAGCACCAGACTGTAAATGATCGTCCCGAACCCCAGTGTCGCCATGGCGAGGTAATGCCCCTTGAGCTTCAGCACCGGGATGCCGATGGCCCAGGAAATGACGAGCGCAAGCAGTACTGCAACGATGCAGGCGGCCCAGGGATGGACGCTCAAAAGCGAATGGCCGTAGAGGTCCTGCCGGTTTGTCAGGATCCGGAGCTTCGTAAGCAGAGCGACAAGAGCGGCGTCCTTGAAGGTTGACAGATCCAGCGTAGTGAGGACGGCCGACGTATACCCGCCGATGGCGAAGAAGCCCGCATGGCCTAGCGAGATCTGTCCTGCGAACCCCATCAGGAGACACAACCCGACCACAATGAGCGAATAGTAAGCCGTCATCGTAAGCTGCGTGAGATAGAACTCCTTACCAACCGCCAGCGTCAGCAGCTGGACAAGGGTGACCACGGCAACGAGGGTCAGGATCTGAGTAAATCGCGGGGTCTTCATCAAAAATCCTTCAGCCGCATGGCTTCTTTATTTCCAAACAGTCCGCTCGGCCTTACGAACAGCATGGCAAGCAGGATGGAGATGGAGATCGTGTCCTTGTAGGCTGTCGGCAGGACCCAGATGCTGAAGGACTCGAGAATGCCGAGGATGAAGCCTGCTGCCACGGCGGCCATGCTGTTGCCGAGGCCGCCGAGGATCGCAACGGTAAAACCCTTGATGGCCAGACCGGCGCCGATATTATACTGCGTATACGTGATCGGCGAGACCACGCACCCGGCCAGCGCGCCGATGCCGGCGGAGAGGACAAAGGAAAGGGTGATCATATTCCTGGTCGGGATGCCGCAGAGCGCCGCCGCGTCACGGTTCGCAGCGCAGGCGCGCATTTCCCTGCCGAGCATGGTATGTTTGAAAAAAAGGTTCAGTAGAAAAACGATGACAGAACAGACACCGATGCTCCAGATGACCTGTGGGGAAATGCGGACATTACCGAGCGAGAGAGCAGAGATCTCGTTCCCCGTGAAGTAAGGCAGGGAGCGGACTCCTTCGCCCCAGGTGAAGAGCGCTGCTTCCCGTATCAGGATGGAAAGGCCGATGGTAATGATGATCATCCTGAGCACGGACGGCTTCACGAGCCACCGGATAAAGGTCATCTCGATAAGCCCGCCGATGATCATTGTGATCAGCACGGCGCCGAGCACCGCGAACGGAAGCGGTAGGAAACCATGCAGGGTCACGGCGATCATGCCGCCGAGCATGACGAACTCGCCCTGGGCGAAGTTGATGATCCCCGTGGCATTGTAGATAATGTTGAACCCGATGCCGACAATGGCGTAAATGGTGCCATAGGTCAGGCCGGCAACGAGGTATTGAAAAAAGAGCTCGATCAAAAAAGACTCCTCATCCGCGTAAGACAGATAGGATTGTTATTTACCACGAAGACACAAGGACATGGAGGAAATAAGCGGGCAAGATGGACGAAAGACGAGGTAAGAGAGACGCACTAGCTCAGGCGTACGCGTCCATCATCTTCGTGAACTAAGTCACGCCGCGGCGTGATCGTCCATTCTCCCTCGGATTTCAAACTCCGTGTTTCTGTGGTGAGGTCCTATTTTTCCAGCAACGCGAATTTACCATCCTTCACCGTCAGCATGACAAAGGATTCGATATCGAGGCCGTTATGGTCCGTCGGCGAAAAGGAGAAAATACCGGCGGTGCCGACGAATCCCTTTATGTGCTCGATGGAGGTCCGTACTTTTTCCCGGTCATAGCCGCCCTCGCGGATGGCCCGGGCGAGGATCATCAGCGCGTCATAGGCATGACCGCCGAACGTGCTTACCTCCTCGCTATATTTTGTCTCATAGGCTTTCTTGTAGGCCAGGACAACGGACTTTTGCGGATGCTTATCAGGGAGCAGGTCCGCAACGATGATCCTGCTGGCCGGGAAGATCACACCCTCGGCGGCAATACCCGCGGCCTGGACGTACTGAATATTGGCGAAGCCGTGGCTCTGGAAGACCGGCACCCGCAGTCCGATCTGGCGCGCATTTTTGATCACGATGGACTGCGCAGGCTCGATGGACCAGTTCACGATCGCCTGTACGCCTTTTGCCTTGAGCTTGGTGACCTCGGCAGTGAGGTCCGTCGCAGACTTGTCGTATACCTCGCTGATCAGGATATGGATGCCGTTCTCAAGCGCGAGCTTCTCGAGTTGCTCCTTGCCCGCCTTGCCGAACCCTGTATTACTTGAAAGAACGCCGATCTTCGAGATCTTCATCTTCTTCATCTGCTGGAAGATTTTCATCGCGGCGTAATTGTCCTTCGGCGCCACCTTGAACACATATTTCGCAAGCGGATTGACAATGACCTCGGCCGCGGCGCAGGAAAGAAGGATCGTCTTTCCCTCTTCGGCAATGTTCTTGATCGCCATGGTCTCACCGCTGGTGGATGGGCCGATGATGGCGAACACCTTATCTTCCTCGATCAGCTGCTTCGCAAAGGAGACTGCTTTTTCGGGACTGCCGCCGGTGTCCTTGACAAGGAGCTCGACCTTCTTGCCGATGATGCCGCCCTTTGCGTTGATGTCCGCCACGAGCATCTCGAGGGTTCGCGCCTCGGGCGCACCGAGGTTTGATGCGGGGCCGGTAACGGCAAGAATGGCCCCGACCTTGATCGTGTCCTCGGCGAATGCCGGAGCGGCAAACAACGAAAGAACACCGACTATTACCGCAATGAACTTATTGACCACCATGGTGAGTCTCCTCCTTACAGAGATACGCAATACTGCGCACGTTTCCCGGGTACGTCCTGCCCGGGATGACCGGATGTTGATGTTCTGAAACAACAGGGAGTGCCCGTCCCTGCCGGACACTCCCTGTCTGAAATTGTGCGTGCTTTATTTATCCAGCACCGTGAACTTGCCGTCCTTCACGGTCAGCATTTCAAAGGCCATGGTATCGAGGCCGTTGTGGTCCGTGGCCGAGAAGTTGAAGATGCCGGCCGTGCCGACCAGGCCCTTGATGTTTTCAAGGGCGGTCCTGACCTTTTCTTTGTCTGTTCCGGCAGTCTTGATTGCCTCGGCGAGAATGAGCAGGGCATCATAGGCATGTCCGCCGAAGGTGCTCACCTCTTCCTTATACTTCGTCTCGTAGGATTTTTTATAGGACAGGAGCAGCGACTTCTGGGGGTTCTTGTCGGACAGCGTATCGGCAACGAGGAGCCTGCCTGCCGGGAAGATGACGCCCTCGGCCGCGGCGCCCGCAGTCTTTACATAGTTGATGTTGCCGAAACCGTGGCTCTGGAAGATCGGAACGGTTATGCCGATCTGGCGGGCGTTCTTGATCACGATGGCCTGGGCGGGCTCGATGGACCAGTTCACGATCGCCTGGACATTGGCCGCCTTCACTTTCGTCACCTCGGCAGTCAGGTCCGTGGCCGCCTTGTCATAGACCTCGCTGATCAGGACCTGAATGCCGGTCGCCGGAGCGAGCTTCTCGAGCTGCTCCTTGCCGGCCTTGCCGAAGCCCGTGTTGGAGGACAGCACGCCGATCTTCGTGATGTTCATTTTTTTCATCTGCTGGAAAATCCTCAGGACGGCGTCGCGGTCCATCTGGGGAGTCTTGAATACATACTTGGCCACGGGGTTCACGATCACCTCTGCCGCGGCGCAGGAAAGGAGGATGGTCTTTCCTTCTTCAGCGATGTTCTTGATGGCCATGGTCTCGCCGCTGGTGGAGGGGCCGAGGATCGCAAAGACCTTGTCTTCATCAATGAGCTGTTTGGCAAAGGAGACAGCCTTCTCCGGGCTGCCGCCCGAGTCCTTGATCACCAGCTCCACCTTGGAACCGTTGATCCCGCCCCTGGCATTGATATCCTCGACCAGCATCTCAAGCGTCTTTGCCTCGGGTGCACCGAGGAACGACGCCGGTCCGGTTACGGACAGGATCGCGCCTACTTTGATCGTATTACCCGCCAATGCCTGGGTGATCGACAGGACGATGATGCATGCTGCGGTTGCTGCTAATTTCAAGAATTTCATGATCGTTTCTCCTCCTTAGAATAATAACCCTGCGCGCCGGCAGGGGATGATCCTACAATCTCTGTACTGCTTCTCCGCTCAATATCCTGACGTCCGCCTTCCGCAGTGCATCGATGGCCTTCTCGATATCATCGAACCGGAATATCAGGACAGCATTTCCCTCGCTCTTCTGGACGAAAGCGTACATATATTCAACATTGATGCTCTTGCCCTGAAGAGTGGCGAGAATGCCGGCGAGGCCACCGGGCTGGTCAGGCACGATCACGGCAACAACCTCATTCTTCGCAATGGTGAATCCCTTGTCCTTCAGAAGGGTGACGGCCTTTTCCGTATCGTTGACGATAAGCCGGAAGATCCCGAAATCAGCCGTGTCGGCCAGGGAGAGAGCCCTCAAGTTGATCCCATTCCTGGCAAGGATATCGGTAACCTCTGCAAGGCGGCCCGATTTGTTCTCGAGGAATATGGATATCTGCTCAACTTTCACGAGCTCCTCCTTCCACATTTGTACAGCGGGATCGCTGCTTCAAGGGAAACGCATAATAATATGTCGATTTCTGTGCTTTTGTCAAGGTAAAGCTGCAAAAAAGTGCGATATTCGAAGTGTGAAATTAGTTGCTATACGGTACAGATTACCCAAGTCCGTGGATGTGCCACAAGAAGGTTTCGGCGCGAATCCGAACGATTGCTCAGTGTGAGTCGGAACATCTTAGCGTCATTTGAGGAGACCTGGTGGTTCTGGATAAGAAATGAATAACGGGCGGATAGTGCCGGCGCTTTTTCCGCGATACTTTCTTTCCATGAGGGGGGGGCATAATGGGGTGTATTTCGTAAAAAAACGGAAATGCGTCTACACGGTCATGATCTCTTTTTCCTTGTGGGCGAGCAGATCATCGATCTTTATTATATAGCTGTCTGTTGTCTTCTGTATTTCGTCCTGCAGCTTCTTGACCTCGTCCTCGGAAACGTGGGTTTCTTTGTCCTTGCTCTTCTTCTTGATATCGTCGTTCACGTCCCTGCGGATGTTCCGGACAGCGACACGCGCGTCCTCGGCCAGTTTCTTCGCGTGTTTCACAATCTGCTGCCGTCGCTCCTCAGTCAGGGGCGGGATTCCGAGGCGGATGATCTTGCCGTCGTTCGAGGGTGTGATCCCGACGTCCGATTTCAGGATTGCCTTCTCTATCTCGCCGAGCATCTTCGGTTCCCAGGGCTGGATGGTGATCATCCGAGGGTCGGGCATAGCCAAGTTCGACACCTGGTTGAGCGCTGTGGGCGTGCCATAGAAATCCACCATGATCCCGTCGAGCATGCCGAGCGAGGCCCTGCCGGTGCGGAGCGTGGTAAACTCCTTTCTGAGGACATCGAGCGCCTTGCTCATCTTCTCTTCCGCTTTTTTCTTCTGCTCGCTAAGCATTGTTCCTCCCGGTCACGAGCGTCCCGACGGTTTCGCCTAACACGATCTTCTTGATATTGCCGGGGACGTTGAGGTTGAAGACAATAATAGGAAGGCCGTTGTCCATGCAAAGGGATATGGCCGTGGCATCCATGACGCGGAGGTCCTTCTGAAGCACTTCAATATACGTCAGGCTGTTGAACTTGGTGGCGGTCTTGTCTTTCATGGGGTCGGCGCTGTATACGCCGTCCACCTTGGTCGCCTTCATAATGACCTCGGCCCCGATCTCCATTGCCCGAAGCGCTGCCGCGGTGTCTGTCGTGAAGTAGGGGTTGCCGGTGCCCGCGGCGAAGATGACCACGCGGTGCTTTTCCAAATGACGCACGGCGCGGCGGCGTATGTACGTCTCGGCGAGTTCTCGCATCTCGATCGCCGACTGTACCCGGGTGACTACGCCCTTGTTCTCCAGAACATTCTGAAGCGCCAAAGCGTTCAGCACCGTGGCGAGCATACCCATGTAATCGGCGCTCGCACGCTCCATGCCCTTTGCAGCGCCCGATAAGCCGCGGAAGATATTACCCCCGCCGATGACGATGGCGACTTCGACACCGAGGCTGCAGACCTCTTTCACCTCCGAGGTGATCGTGTCGAGCACGGCATGGTCGATGCCGTACCCCTGATCACCCATGAGGGCCTCGCCCGAGAGTTTGAGCAGGATGCGTTTGTAGCGTGGTTTCGCCATATTATTTAAGCTGGGCCGCGACTTCCTCGGCAAAATTTTCCTTCTTTTTCTCGATCCCTTCGCCGAGCTGGAATCGAACAAAGCGATTGAGCACGACGTTTCCGCCGGCCTTCTTCAGGCACTCCCTGATCTTGAGCTTGCCGTCGGGGTCCTTGATGTACACCTGGTCCATGAGGCAGGCCTCGGAGTAAAACTTTTCGAGTTTTCCCTCTACCATTTTGCCGATAATGGCTGCGGGTTTACCCGATTCCTTGGCCTGGGCCTCGTACACCGCGCGTTCGCGGTCGAGTATTTCGGTTGGCACGGTTTCCCTGTTCAGGAACTGCGGATTTGCTGCGGCTATGTGCATGGCCATGTCCCTACCGAGCTGTTCGTCGCCGCCGGTGTAGTCCACCATGACGCCGATACGGGTACCGTGCAGATAAATAGCGATGTTACCGGAGGTCTCATAGCATACGAAGCGGCGAATCGCTATGTTCTCGCCGATCTTCTGGATCAGCGCGTTGCGCCTGGCCTCAACAGTATCGCTACCGATCGAAAGCTGTGACAGCGCAACTATATCGGCCGGCTTCTTGGCGGCCACGAGCTCGGCGAGCTCCTTTGCGAAGCGCTGGAAGTCATCGTTCTTAGCCACAAAGTCGGTTTCGCTGTTCACCTCGACCATCACGCCGGTCTTTCCGCCCGCCTGGATGGTGGAAGCAATCATGCCCTCGGCCGCCACCCGCGCGGCTTTTTTCGCTGCTGCGGACAGCCCCTTCTTCCTCAGGAGATCGACGGCTTTTTCAAAATCGCCGCTGGTTTCTTCAAGCGCCTTTTTTGCCTCCATCATGCCGACGCCGGTTTTTCCCCTCAAATCCTTCACTGCACTCGCAGATATTGTTGCCATCAAAGAAAACTCCTTTCATCGAAAATCGAAAACAGCGATGCGACGCGGAGAGCCGATGCTTCCAGACGGAACGGCTTACGTCCCGGTTGACCGATAAGTCGCATTGTTGCATCATCACTGTACAACAGGTGCGCACAGGGCCGGAAGGCCCCCCCTTTGTATTATGCTTCTTCTGCGGTGGCGTCAGCATCCTCGAGCGCGGGCTCCGATGCGGCAACAGCCGGCGTTTCACCCGCGGCTTTCTCTGCTTCCACGGCCTCTCCAGTTTCCTTGGAGATGGCCTGTTTGCCTTCGATGACAGCATCGGCGACCTTCGATGCCATCAATCGGATGGCGCGGATCGCATCGTCGTTGCCCGGAATAACATAGTCGATATTATCGGGGTCGCAGTTTGTGTCGACCACGGCGACCACCGTGATGCCAAGCTTATTCGCTTCCTGGACCGCGATCGTCTCCTTGCGGGGGTCGATGATGAAGATCATGGACGGTGGCTGGGACATGGTTTTGATGCCGCAGAGGATCTTTTCGAGTTTGGTGCGCTCTTTCTCGAGTCCGGCTACTTCCTTCTTCGTGAGCTTGTCGTAGGTGCCGTCTTCTTTCATCTTCTCGATCTTCTTGAGACGGTCGATGCTTTTCTTGATGGTGGCAAAATTGGTGAGCATGCCGCCGAGCCAGCGGCTTGAGATATAGTACATCCCGCACCGTTTTGCTTCTTCAGTAATTGCATCCTGAGCCTGCTTTTTGGTGCCGACGAACAGGATGTCTTTACCCTCGGAAGAGGCTGTGCGGACAAACTCGTAGGCTTCCTTGAACAGCTTGAGCGTCTTCTGGAGGTCTATGATATAGATCCCGTTGCGCTCTCCGAAGATGTACTTCTTCATCTTGGGGTTCCATCGTTTTGCCTGGTGGCCGAAGTGTACTCCAGCCTCCAACAACTCCTTCATGGTGATCGTGGACATGACGTCCCTCCTTCAGGTTTTTACCTCCGCGCCGATCATTCCCGGGCAGATCCCGTTTTAAATCGGGACACCCTGCCACAGGTCCTGGTGCGTGTGTAATGAGATATGCCTTTTTAAAAGGCGACCCATAAAATACCATATATGTGCTCACGTTTCAAGGAAAAATTTCTTTCCGCAGTATTTTTTCGCAATCCTATAAAACACCCGTGGGTTTTCTCAATTTTGCAAAATATAAAACGACCAATTTTTAATTAAATCAACAAGTTATGTTCTGGCACGGTTGATGCAATTTAATAATCAAGATTAAGCGAAAAAGGAGGACATGACCATGAAGACCACAATAGAAAGAAAGACAGCATACATCGGAGCAGGCGCAGGATTAGTGCTCTTCGCACTCTTCGGGCTTATGCCCGGCAGCCTGTTAGGCGGTGCCATGGGTATTAATATCGCAGGATGGCTCTTCGGGCTTCCGCTCCAGCCAGGACTTGTAGCCAGGGTCATAGTGCTCGCGTCCATGCTTATCGGGGTTCTGGTGGCCGGAATCGCGATGGTGACAGCCACATCGACCATTGGTTGGCTCGTGGGCAGGGTGCTTGAATCAGGCACTCATCCCAAAGAAAATGCTGGAAAAGCAAAAGCTGCACAGAGATAGTTGATAGAGATCGAAAAAAGATCAATAGCTTCGGCTAAAAGGGGGTTTGCCATGAGAAACGAGACAGTTAAAACAGGGATGAAAATCGGCGCAACTGCAGGTGGTTTGGTTTTTCTGGTTTTCGGGATAATGCCGGGATTCTACTTCGGGAGCTTCGGGACCCTGATCCTGCTCCAGAAGATTATGGGTGGTGCGGTTGAGCCCACGCTTTTCGTGAGGGCAGCCGTGGTCATGGGCATTGTGGTCGGGATAGCCTGTGCGGCAGTAGTGAGTCTCGTGGTCGGAGGCTTGATTGGAACGGTTTTGGGATATGTCGTGTCCGTGCCGACAGCGATAAAAGACCGACCTGCCGAGAAAGCGTAATTGCAATTGAGAAGAGGTGAATGAAGAAACGGAGGGGTGGTCCTGAGTGAGACTGCCCCTTTTTGGTCGGCAGGTGGAGAGAGAAGCAAACAAAGGCGGTGAGCAGTCATTGCCTTTGTTTTTTTTTAACCATTTGATACCGTAGCAAAGCCCGATAAGATGCAGCATAACCAATTGATTTTTAATGGCTAACTTGCCGTCGGCATATGCAGACATCTGATAACTCCCTACCTCTTCGTTGGATATCCCCATACAAAAATGCTTGACAAATCTTATGAAATTGTTTATATTCGCTATTCTTAAAAAAAATATTAAGATTACTACAAGGTGGGAATTATGGCTACGTATTCAGCAAAAGCAGAAGATATTGAAAGAAAGTGGTTCATCGTTGATGCCAACGGCAAGACTCTGGGCAGATTGGCAACCGTCATCGCCTCTGTACTGAAAGGCAAAACCAAACCAATCTACACCACTCATGTTGACACCGGCGACTTCGTGATCGTGGTGAACGCAGGCAAGGTCCATCTGACCGGCAGGAAGCTCGATAATAAAATGTACTACAGCCACTCGGGGTTTCCCGGCGGTCTTAAGACGGTTAGCGCAGGTACGCTCATGAGGACCAAGCCGGAGGACGTGGTGATGATGGCCGTCGAAGGCATGCTCCCCAAGACCAGGCTTGGCAAGCAGATGCTCACCAAGCTTAAGGTCTACGCAGGGGACAAGCACCCACACGCTGCGCAGCAGCCGGTGGAGATGATCGTTAAATAACCAAGGGTAAACTTGAACCATCTGAGGAGGATTTTTAATGTCAGCATCAGCGGCAACCGTATCAAGATATTATGCAACAGGCAGGAGAAAGAATTCCATCGCCAGGGTATGGATGATGCCCGGCAGCGGCAAGGTCACTATCAACGACAAGACCATGGACCAGTACTTCGGTCGCGAAGTGCTCAAGATGATCATTCGTCAGCCGTTTGAGGTAACCGGTACGGTGGACAAGTTCGATGTCCTGGTGAACGTGCTCGGCGGCGGAAACTCCGGCCAGGCCGGCGCCATCAGACACGGGATATCAAAGGCGCTCCTTGAAGTGGACGGCGAGTCGCGCATCAAGCTTCGCAAGGAAGGGCTGTTGACCCGCGACCCCAGGGCCGTAGAGCGGAAAAAGTACGGCCAGAAAGGCGCGCGCGCGCGGTTCCAGTTCTCCAAGAGATAAGGGATCATATACCTGTCTGTTTGCAGAGATTCATAATCCTGTTAGAAAAAGGGAAGGTAGAGATGCCTTCCCTTTTATTTTGCTCAATGCTCCTTTGGAATACATGAGCGGGGTGCACGACAATGAGTGACGAAAAACTGAACATAGCGATCGTGGGATCGAGCGGATACACGGGCGGAGAACTCATGCGCATCCTCCTGAACCATTCGAGGGTAGTCGTGACCGCGATCACATCGGAAAAATCCGCGGGAAAACCCATTGCGTCAATCTTTCCCCACCTTGCGGGATTGACCTCCCTGGTGTGCGAACCCCTCGACCCGGATGCCATTGCGAAGAAATCGGATTTTGTGTTTCTCGCTCTTCCGCATGTAACCGCGCAGGAGGCGGCATTCCGCTTCCACCTGCTTGGCAAAAAGGTAGTGGACCTCTCCGCCGATTACCGGCTCACGGACCCCTCAGTGTACGCGATGTGGTATGAGAACACGCACCAGTACCCTGAGCTCCTCAAGCAGGCGGTTTACGGTCTGCCGGAGCTGCACCGGGAAAAGATAAAAAAGGCCTCACTGATCGCGAACCCGGGGTGTTACCCCACGAGCGCGATATTAGGGCTTGCGCCTCTCATGCAAAAGGGCAGAGTAGACCTGGGGAGCATAATCATCGACTCCAAGTCCGGCGTCTCGGGTTCGGGCCGCAGTCCTTCGCTGGCGCACCATTACCCGGAAGTGAACGAGGGACTCATGGCCTACAAGGTCGGAACGCACCGTCATACGCCGGAGATTGAACAGGAGCTATCCGCTCTGGCGGGAAAGCAGATTATCCTTTCGTTCACGCCGCACCTGGTGCCCATGAACCGGGGTATTTTGACCACGATCTACGCGAAGCAGAAATCACCGGTAGATACGGACCAGCTCCACGCGTGGTATCGGGACTTCTACCAAGATGCACCATTCGTGCGACTGCTGCCAATAGGCCAGTTCCCGAACGTTCGGAACGTACGGGGCTCGAACTTCTGCGATATCGGCGTCTATGCTGATACACGGACCGGACGTGCGGTCGTGGTCACTGCCATTGACAACCTTGTCAAGGGCGCCTCGGGCCAGGCGATCCAGAACATGAACCTGATGATGGGATTTAATGAAGCGGAAGGTCTCAGGCTCGCCGGGGTTTTCCCGTAAGAACAACGTGAATCGACGTCGGAGAATTTGTTTTCTCCCATGCTCGCTGTTTCCTCGATTCATTTATAATTCAGGCAATCAGGGGTTGAATCATGAGAATTCTGGATACAAAGAATTTTTCCGTGCCGGGGTATAAGGCGTGGGGGATCCATTGCGGGATCAAGAAGACCGACAAAAAAGACCTTGCGATCATCTATTCCGACCGCGAGGCAGCCGTTGCCGGGGTCTTCACAAAGAACCGGGTGAAAGCCGCGTCAATTTTGCTGGACATGGCGAGGGTGAGGTCCGGGAAAGGGCAGGCAATCATCGCGAACAGCGGTTGCGCCAATGCCTGCACCGGCAAGCAGGGACTCACTGATGCGCGTGCCACGGCGGAGATCGCAGCCCGGGAGCTGGGCATCAAGCCTGAGGCGGTATACGTCGCATCGACCGGCGTGATCGGTGAATTTCTGCCCATGTCGAAGATGGCAACGGGCATCAGCACTGCGGTCGGCCTGCTTTCGACCTTTGGCTGGGAGCAGGCGGCCGAGGCCATTATGACCACGGACCTCTATCCCAAGATTTCGATCGTGCAGGAGGAGATCGGCGGCAAGACGGTCACGATCGCCGGAATCGCCAAGGGCTCAGGCATGATCCACCCGAACATGGCGACCATGCTCTGCTTTATCGTAACGAACGCAAACATCTCAGGGCCTATGCTCAAGAAGTCACTGCTCGCGTCCACGGAGAGTTCTTTCAATAACATCACGGTGGATGGAGACATGAGCACGAATGATCTGATACTCTGCATGGCGAACGGTGCGGCGCTCAACAAGCGTCCCGTTGCGGGCGGCAAGGACAGCAAGAAGTTCCAGGTGTGCCTCGATACGGTGGCACGCTCGCTGGCAAAACAGGTAGTGAAGGACGGCGAAGGCGCGACAAAGTTCGTGGAGATCGAGGTCAGGAACGCAAGGAGCCCCGTTGAGGCAAAACGCGCCGCCATGACCGTGGCGAAGTCAAGCCTTGTCAAGACCGCGCTGTTCGGTGAAGACGCGAACTGGGGCAGGATCATGGCAGCCTTGGGATATTCCGGCGTGGAGATGGATGAGGCCAGGACGGACATTTTTATTGGAAAGAGCAAGCTTGTTGAAAAAGGTCTGGGGCAAGGCAAGCATGCGGACCGCGAAGCAACACTTGCGCTTAAGCAACGGGAAGTGCAGATCATCATCGATTTGCACAAAGGCAAGGCTTCGGCAACGGTCTGGACTTGCGATATGTCATGCGAATATGTGAAAATCAACGCGGCATACCGAAGTTGATGACCGGCGGCAGGTATCTTTGCGCGCGCAAGTAATTAAAAAGTACTGAGAATTTTGTAACAATTTCCCTTGACATTCGAAGAGGGAGTGGTTAGTTTTAATGATTATGCCGCTTTTCTTCTAATAGAGGAGCGGTTTCACTGTTTCATGCTTCTTGACGTTTAGTAAATTTTGCCCGAACACCCACAAAAAACCATATATAACAATATGATATAGATGGCAGGAGGGGGGTGTAGCGAGAGTGCCCAGTATCAGGTTACGAGACAATGAGCCTTTTGAGGCCGCGCTCCGGCGATTTAAGAAGAGCATTGAAAAGGAAGGCGTACTTTCAGAGGTCAAAAAACGCGAGCATTACGAAAAGCCGAGCGTAAAAAAGAAGAAAAAAGCGATAGCCGCACGCAAAAAGGCAGCAAAGACAGCGCGTATTGTCCGGCATGGTTAAACAGGGAAGCGCTTGATGTTCAACGGTGTAACGCCGGCGATGACAGGTGTGAAAAGAGCGCATGATCGGCGTGTACATGAGGGGGGTGGCATGGGTTTACGAGAGATAGTTGACACGGATATAAAAAATGCCCTCAAAGCCGGCGCCAAAGACAAGCTTTCCACCCTGAGGATGTTGAGCGCGGCCCTCAAGAACAAAGAGATCGACAAGCGGCGGCCGCTCACCGAAGAAGAGGTGGCTGAGACCATACGTTCTCTCATAAAGCAGCGGAAGGATTCGATCGAACAGTTTGGCAAGGGTGGCAGGCAGGATCTCGTGGATAAAGAAACGGCAGAAGTTGTGGTGCTTGAAGTATATCTGCCCCAGCAAATGTCCCGCGAAGAGATAGAGGTCATGGTCCGGGATGCGGTTGCCCAGACCGGCGCGCAGGGTGCCAAGGACATGGGCAAGGTCATGAAGGCGCTCATTCCCCTGGTGGGCGGGCGAGCGGATGGAAAACTGGTGAGCGAACTTGTCAAACATGCGTTGGGGTAAAGGAAATGTTTCAAGCGCTGCAGCGTGTAATGTATCACTCCAGGGCTGAACAGGGGGCCATGAAGACCGGGGCCCCCTGATTTTTTTAACGTTCAGATTCAAATCATATCAATTCATAATATGTCGTAATATGGCCGTCCACATGAGTCAGTCAGCCCCAGTAATAAGAAACCATATCCCCGATAGGGGCACTCGAGAATGACCAATGAAGTGCCTGAAAATATCGTCATTCCCGAAGGTTTGATCGGGAATCCGGTTTTCCGAAGACACGCGCTTTCGTGTGGTCAGTTTGAGTTAAGTGGATATCCCGAATTAGCAAACAACATCATCTCATCACGTGGCACCATCTGAACGAATGACATGAATATCGGAACCCCCGGAGCTTACCTTCTTGTGTTTCTAACCACTCGGTGTTTCGGCATGTCTCTTTAAGTTTTTTTCTTGTCAGGAGTCTGTGCATTGAAACTTCAGGAATTCTTTAGACTCGCGATCCAGGCCGGTATTGATGCCGATCCGCGCGGAAGAGTCGTGGTGGAACAGGAACTGCACGAAGCGCGCAAGGCATACGAAGAGCTCAAGCCTGAGGACAAGGCAACGTTCGATCAGGAAAAGCTTGAGAATCCCTATACCGACAGCAGGATACTGCATGGCAATCCGGACCGGGAGGTGAAGAGCATCCTCGCGGGGATCGATATTGAAACTCCGGAGCTTTTGCTTGCCGACCGTCTTATTCAGAAGGGCACGGCTATCGATCTTGTTGTGGCCCATCACCCCGAAGGCCGCGCCTTCGCGAATTTCTATGAAGTAATGAAGATGCAGGCCGATATCCTGAACCGTTTCGGCGTGCCGATCAATGTCGCGGAAAACCAGCTGAACAGCCGGATGAAAGAGGTTGAGCGCAGTCTCATGCCGGCGAATCATACCCGGCCGGTGGATGCGGCGCGTCTCCTCGACATTCCCTATTTGTGCCTGCACACACCAGCCGACAACAGGGTAGTGAGCTACCTTCAGGCCCTGTTTGACAGGGAGTTGCCGGCCCGTCTCAAGGACGTGGTCAAACTCCTCAAGCAAATTCCCGAATATCAGGAGGCGGGCAGGAACAACGCAGGCCCCAGGATCCTGATCGGCTCGGATGACCAGCGGACCGGCAAGGTGTTCGTGGACATGACCGGCGGGACCTCGGGTTCCAAGGACACGCTCGAAAAACTTTCCCAGTCGGGTGTCGGGACGATCGTGGGCATGCATATGTCCGAAGACCACCGGAAAGAGGCGGAGAAGCACCACATCCATGTAGTGATCGCCGGGCACATATCGAGCGACACGCTCGGTTTCAACCTGCTCCTCGATGTCATCGAAAAACACGGCCCGCTTGCCGTTGTGGAGTGTTCAGGATTCAAGCGGATAAGAAGGCAGAACTGATGTTCCCGGCATGAATGACCATACCCTGAGAGTGCTGGAATATGACAAAGTAGCAGGCGTCGTCTCCGGATTCGCGGCATCGGAAGCAGGAAGGGACGCTGTTCTCGCCTTTCTTCCCGCAGTTGACGCCGTGATCGTCGAGTCCCGGCTCCAGGAGACAAGCGAGTTCATACACCTTCTCCGAAGCAACGAGGTTCCTCCGCTTGACGGCATCCTGAATGTAAAAGCGGCCGTCCAAAAACTCGGGGTGGCAGGCAGCATGCTTTCCCCTCTCGAGCTTGTGAACATGGCGACGACCCTTGGCGCCGGAAGGCGGACCAAGAATTTTTTCCATCGTTTTGAAGGAAAGGGGACCGGGGCAAAACCTCAGGCCCCGCTCCTGTGCGCACAGGCAGCAAAGATACAGCCGCTCAAACAGATAGAAGACGCGGTCTTTTCCGCGATCGATGATAAGGCCGAGGTCAAGGACTCGGCCAGCCCGGAGCTCCGGAAGGTGCGCAAACAGATCGTACGGACGCGCGAGGACATTCTGGGCCGCATGTCAGGCATCCTGCAGGAGAGCGGCTTTCAGAAGGTGATCCAGGAGCCCGTGATCACGCTCCGTGACGATCGGTATGTACTGCCGCTCAAGCCCAATTTCCGGCAGAGCCTGAAAGGCATTGTGCACGGGCAGTCCGGCTCCCGGTCCACGCTCTTTGTCGAGCCCCTCGAGATCCTGGAACAGAACAATCGTCTTGCCGAGCTCCGCATGGATGAGCGTGAAGAAGTTGATCGCATCCTGCGGGAACTGACCTCCCTCATGACCCAAGAGGCGGATACGATCAAGGACACGATCGAGGCACTTGCCGGGATCGACGCGGTGTACGCCAGGGCCCGGTTCGGGATCGAGTATGAGGGGACCGTGCCGGCACTATCGGCAGATCGAACCATCGTGCTTCGGGCAGCGCGTCACCCTCTTCTGGCCGTCAAGTTCAAAAACGCCATCGGCAACAAGAGCGTTATCACGAACGACATAGAGCTGAGCAGCAGCGACCACGCACTGATCCTGAGCGGCCCGAACGCCGGAGGCAAAACGGTGATCCTGAAGATGGTGGGACTCCTTTCCCTCATGGCGCAATCCGGCATGCCGGTGACCGCAGGAGAAGGAAGCGAACTGCCGTGCTTCGGCTCGGTGTTCGCCGATATCGGCGATGAGCAGAGCCTGGAACAGGACCTGAGCACCTTTTCGTCCCATGTGAAGCAGATCGCCGACATCCTCCGCGAGGCGGACCGGGATTCCCTCGTGCTTCTGGACGAGCTCGGGTCCGGCACGGACCCGAACGAGGGCGCGGGACTCGGCGCGGCAGTGCTCGAGGGCCTGATCGGGCGCGGTTGTATCTCCCTGGTGACCACGCATCACAACGCGCTCAAGCTTTTTGGCTCGCAGACAAGCGGCGCCGTGAACGCGGCCATGGAGTTCGATCCCCGGACGCTCAAGCCCACGTACCGGCTCATTCCCGGCAGGCCCGGCAGGAGTTACGGTCTGGATATGGCGACCAGACTTGGTATTCCCGACGACGTGATCGACCGCGCACGGGCCCGGATCAGCGACGACGATATCAGGCTTGAGACACTGCTCAAACAGGTGGAGGACGACACCCATCTGCTCGCATCAGAGCGGGAACGGCTTGAACAGGACCGCAGGGCGGCAAAACAGGAGCGGAGCGAGGCAGAGGCCCTGCTCCGGGCGGCGAAAGAAGAGGCCCGTGCTGTAAAAGCAAAGACAAAAGAAGAAGCGCGGGAGGTGTTGTC
Organism: Nitrospirota bacterium; assembly: GCA_023229435.1. Classification (NCBI taxonomy): domain Bacteria; kingdom Pseudomonadati; phylum Nitrospirota; species Nitrospirota bacterium. Next base: position 76,302 of record JALNZF010000005.1, on the reverse strand, counting down.
CTCCCTGCGCCTGAAGCTCCGGGAGCTTTCGCGGTCGGCGGTGCTGGAACAGGCAGAGGTACGGAAGGCATCCTCAGAGGTCGAGGATCTTGCGCGAAAACTTCAGCCCGCTGAGCAGGAACACCAAACTGTTTCCGCAACGATGCCTGATCTGCGCCAGGGTGACCGGATCAAGCTGGTGAGAGCGAACAAGACCGGTACGGTGCTCGGTTCACATCGGGGAATGATCGAGATCGAGGTTGACGGCAAGAAAATAACGCTCCCTTCGCGCGATGTCTTGCTGCTCGAACCTGTTTCGCAAGGGCAGACCGCGGGCAGGGTGCCGGGCTGGGGTACCGAGCTCCACGAGGAAGAAGGTCCTCCGCGCGATTACGCGCGGCTGAATCTCCTCGGACTTCGCGTGAATGAGGCATTGGACGAAGTGGACCGATTCCTCGACCACGCGAGTACGCGTGGCCTTTCGGTCCTGACCATTATCCATGGCCTGGGGACCGGCGCGCTCAAGACAGCAGTAACGAAATTTCTCAAGAACCATCCGCTGATCACGGCAATACGGCCGGGAGAACCGGCCGAAGGCGGCGCAGGCGTTACCGTGGCGGAGTTGAAAAAATAACGTGTTCTCCGAAGATATCATAAGCAGGGTCAGGGACAGCGTTGACATTCACGACTTGATCTCCGGCTATGTTTCGCTCAAGAAAACAGGAAAGAACTGGCTGGGGCTCTGTCCGTTCCACTCGGAGAAAACGCCCTCGTTCAATGTGAACCCGGAAAAGCAGATCTTCCATTGCTTCGGGTGTGGTGTGGGCGGTGACGTGTTCAAGTTTCTCGAGCTGCAGGAGGGGCTGAATTTTCCCGAGGCCGTGAAGCAATTGGCGGCCAAGGCGGGGATACCGCTTCCTGCCGACAGCGGGTCGCGCAAAGAAGACAAGAGGGCCGAGGATGAGCGCAAGGCGCTCCTCACGATCATCGCAGATGCCGCGGATTACTATCGGAAAGAGCTCGAAGGACCCGCGGGCGGCGCAGCCCGCGCCTATTTGAAAAAACGAGGCGTGACCGACCAGGTTGTTCAGGATTTCGCGCTCGGTTTTTCCAGGCCCGAGTGGGACGGCCTGCTGAAGGAGCTCAAGCACAAGGGATACTCCTTCAGCCAGATGGAGAAGGCCGGGCTCATCGTCAAGCGCAGCGAGGGTGAGGGCTACTACGACCGGTTCCGGGGCAGGATCATCTTTCCAATCCGTGATATTTCCGGGAACGTGATCGCCTTCGGCGGCCGCGTGATGGACGACTCGCTTCCCAAATATCTGAACTCTCCGGAGACCCCGCTGTACAGCAAGAGCAACGTGCTCTATTGCCTGGACAAGGCAAAGGAGCCCGCGCGGAAGCAGAAGTATTTCATCATCGTCGAGGGATATCTCGACGCGATCGCGTGCCATCAATATGGGGCGCAGAACGCGGTGGCCACGCTCGGCACGGCGCTCACCGAAGGGCATCTCCGGCTCATGCGGCGGTTCGCGCAGAATCTCGTGCTTATCTTCGACCCTGATCCGGCAGGCGTGAAGGCCGCCATGCGGGGCCTCGACCTGTTCGTATCGAGCGGCATGAAGGTGAACGTGGTCTCGCTTCCCGACAACGACGACCCGGACACGTTCCTGAAGAAGAACGGCTATGAGGCCTTCGCTTCCTGTCTCAGGAAGTCGGAGAAGTTCATGGACTTCGTGCTCGGCCAGGTGGTGAAGGGCGGTCATGACGCTTCGATCGATGAAAAGGTGGAAAAGGCCGGCGAGATGCTCGGGTTCATCGCCCGGCTTCAGAGCGGCATCGAACGGGACCACTATCTGAAACGGACCGCGGAGGCCCTGGATCTGGACGAGGGAGTATTGAGGCAGGAAATGCCGAGGCAGGTAAAAGGCACGGCGCATCATCCAATGACAGAAAAAGCCACAGCAGCGCCCCGCGGACACCGGCCCCGGGCCGAGGAGACACTCATTCACTTGATGCTTAAGGATGCGGAGATCGCGCTGAACTTGAAGGACCAGATGAAGCCGGAGGATTTTACCGACCCGCTGTTCCAGCTTGCCGCGAAGCGAATTTTCGGCGCCCTTGATGATCAGGGCAGGTTCGATGTCAGTGCCTTGTTTCGGGATGGGGACGAGGAGCTCAAGAACCTGATTTCCCACTATTCCGTGCTTGAAATGGTGTATGATGATCCAGAGAAGTCATGTCAGGACTGCGTGGAATTGATCAAGCAGCAGGACCCGGAAAAAAAGATGAAACATATCATACGAGCGATGAAAGAGGCCGAGTTGCGCGGTGATAGTGCTGAGTTGGTGCGGCTTATTGAAGAGCAAAAGGATCTGAGCAAGAGGCCGGGCAGGCGGATCCACGGGTTGTAGAAGAACGGCCTGTGGAGCGGGTCTTTGTTGATTTTTATGAACATACGCTTGTGAACGTTTAACACAAAGGAGCACCACAGTATGGTAAAGCGGGGCAAGGCAGGAGAGTCAAAAAAGACGGGCGCAACGGACAAAGAGCGGAACTATGCGCCCTTTGAAGAATCCGGCGACGCGATCCCTCACGAGGATGTCTCAACGGAACAGCTCGACACTATTATTTCCCTGTTCGGCGATGGTGAACTGGAAATGGACATTGCTGACTCGCGGCATGACGGAAAGACACGTCAGGCGGCGGATGAAGACCTGGAAGAGGGTGTCGAGCCGGACGATGTGAGCCTCGAGGATGCTGTGGAGGAGGAAGCAGAAGAGGAGGAGGTGGAGATCGGCGTCGGCAAGACCGATGATCCTGTCCGCCTTTATCTCAAAGAGATGGGCACGGTGCCGCTCCTTTCCAAGGAGGGAGAAGTATCGATCGCGAAGCGGATCGAAGAGGGCAAGCGCGAGGCTGCCCAGATACTGTATAATCTGCCGTTCTCTCTGCAGGACGTGCGGGAGCTGGGTGACAAGCTTCGAAAAGGGAAGATCAGCATCCACGAGATCGTGCACGCAGGGGATGATGATTTAGAGGAACTTCAGACCCAGAACGAGGAAGAGCTCCATGTCCGGGTGATCAAGCTCATCGGCGAGATCGACAAGCTGAGCAAAGAGATGCACATCCTGATCACCCACGTGACGGGCGACCATATCAGCGATCACCGGAAGAAGAAGCTTCGGGAGAAGCTTCAGACAACGCGGTACGCCCTGTTCGCCAAGCTGGAGGCGCTGAATATCCATTGCCGCCAGACTGACCGGCTGGTCATGAAGCTCCGGGAACTCGTGAGTGAAATCTACTTGTCGGAGCGCGAGATCCACAGTATCGAGCGTAAGATGGGTCTGGACCTCGCCGGGGTCAAGGACGTGTTCAGGAAGATGCGGCAGGGTACGCGCGAACTTAAAAACGCCGCTCGCCGTCTTGAGATGAAGCAGGATACGCTGCTGGGGCTGGAAAAGACATACCGGAACGCGGTGAAGCGGGTGAAGAAGGTCGAAGAGGACTGCGGCATCCCGGCCGAGGACCTCAAGAAGGCGCTCCGCGCCTATGAGCGGGCCGAAGAACGGGCCAAGTATGCCAAAAGCGAGCTTGTGGAGGCCAACCTGCGGCTGGTTGTCTCAATCGCCAAGAAGTACACCAACCGGGGACTCCAGTTCCTCGATCTCATTCAGGAAGGTAATATCGGCCTCATGAAGGCCGTGGACAAATTCGAATGGCAGCGGGGCTACAAGTTCAGCACCTACGCCACGTGGTGGATCCGGCAGGCGATCACGCGGGCGATCGCCGACCAGGCGCGTACCATTCGCATTCCCGTGCACATGATCGAGACCATGAATAAGCTGATCCGGACCTCCCGCGGCCTTGTGCAGGACCTTGGCCGTGAACCGACCACCGAGGAGATCGCGGCATCCATGAAACTGCCGGTCGAGAAGGTCCGCAAGATCATGAAGATCGCCAAAGAGCCCATTTCGCTCGAGACGCCTATCGGCGAGGAAGAGGACAGCCATCTGGGCGATTTCATCGAGGACAAAAAGGTCGCGTCACCGCTCGAGTCGGCCATCCGCAAGAACCTTCACCAGCAGGTCCGCAAAGTGCTGAACACGCTGACCCAGCGGGAGGAAAAGGTGCTTCGCTGGCGTTTCGGCATCGGCGAGCAAACAGACCATACGCTTGAGGAAGTGGGCCAGGAGTTCGATGTGACCCGCGAGCGCATCCGCCAGATCGAGGCCAAGGCGCTCAGAAAACTGCGCCATCCAAGCAGGAGCAAACAGCTCAAGAGCTTCATGGAATAAGCAGGCCCGGAACGCGCCAGTCTTGACATTTGTCGCGGGTTGTGTCAATATGCCGCTTACATTCTCGCATCGCGAAGGCAAAATGCAAATTGTAAAAGTCAAATTGCAAAGTGAAAAAGAACTTTTTGGTTCTCATTTTGCATTATCAATTTTGCACTTTGCCTTGGTGTTAGTATGCATCCGGGCCCATAGCTCAGCTGGTAGAGCTACCGGCTCATAACCGGTTGGTCCCAGGTTCGAGCCCTGGTGGGCCCACCAACCTATTTGATCGAAGGGAACACTGTACATGTTCGGAAACTCAAAGACACTGTCATATGTCCCTGTTGACCGGATGAAGACCGGGAAGTAAAACAAAAAAATGCGCCGATTGGCGCATTTTTTATTTTTTGGAGGTTTCATGGAAGAACAGCTTAACTTGCTCATACAGCTTCAGGAGATCGACGCGAAGATACGGACGCAGATCACGCAAAAAAATCGCCTGCCCGAGACGCTGGCAATCCTCGAGCGCAGGCGCGTTTCCCTGAGCGATAATCTGGGAAAGGTGCAAGAGGCGCTCGCGGAGGCGCAGAAGAACAAACGCGACCGGGACAAGGACCTTGAGACCGGAGTTCAGAAGGTCGAAAAGCTTAAGACACGTTCCTCTGAGATCAAGAATAACAAGGAGTACCAGGCGCATCTCAAGGAGATCGAGGCGGCAGAGCAGGAAAATAAAGCGATCGAAGACGACATCCTCGGGCTGATGGAGAAGATCGATGCCGCCGCGGGACAGATAACCGCTGCGGAGCAGCAGGCAAAAGACGAAGCCGCCGGGATCCAGGTCGAGCAGAAACAACAGGAAGCCGCTTTTGCGAAGCTCGAAGAGGAATTGAAGGCAATTGAAGAGGAACGGCAGAAAGCGATTGCCCGCATCCAGAAGCAGGTACTGACGCAGTATCAGAAGCTGCTCGGCACCAAGGCAGGTATCGCCGTCGCGGAGGCGCGCGGGGAGTCCTGTTCCGGCTGCTACATGAGCATCCCGCCCCAGGTGTACGTGAACGTCAAGAAGAACGAGAGCATCATCACCTGCCCGAACTGCGGCCGCATCCTGTATTTTAAAGAAACGATCGTGCAACAAAATACCTGATCACGAATAGCAGGAATGAAATCGTGAAGGATTCGGTGTTAGGGGTAAGAGAGTCAATTCTTTTTACGCGCTCACGCCTTCCTCCTTACGGCTTTATTCGTGTCATTCGTGTTCTTCATGAAGGATATATCGTGGAATTGACCATTTACAGCGACGGAGCGTCGCGCAACAACCCCGGCGAGGCCGGGGCGGGCGTGTACATCATGCAGGACGACCGGCCCCTGGAAAGGATCGCGCGGTATCTGGGGATGACGACGAATAACATTGCCGAATATACCGCGGCAATCACCGGACTGGAGCGGGCCGTGCAGCTCGGCGCGTCGAGCGTCAAACTGTTCGCGGACTCCGAGCTTCTCGTGAAGCAGATCAATGGTCTCTATAAAGTGAAGAACGAAGGCCTGAAACCACTGCATGCCAGGGCCAAGGAACTGATTGCATTGATCGGCAGGGTTGAGGTACAATACATTCCGCGGGCAATGAACAAGGAAGCGGATGCGCTCGCCAATAAGGCGATAGATGAAAAGCTTAAATAATGCAAAATGCAGAATGCAAAGTGCAAAAGGGAAACCTCAGATTATCAATTTGACTTTTGCATTTTACAATTTGCATTTTGAATTGTTCTTTGATTTCAGAGCGGGTTAGGTGATCGCTCCCCGGAAACGGGGGGAGGAAAGTCCGAGCTCCGCAGGGCAAGGCGGTCCCGAAACGGGACAGGGGGCGACCCCATGGACAGTGCCACAGAAAAGAAGACCGCCCCGTACAGGGGTAAGGGTGAAACGGTGGGGTAAGAGCCCACCAGACCCGGCCGCGATGCCGGGTGCTTGGAAAACCCCGCCTGGAGCAAGACCACATAGGGAAGCGTCCCCCGCAAGGGGGTAAGGACGGCCCGTCCGAGACTTCCGGGTAGGTCGCTCGTGCCTTCGAGCAATCGAAGGCCCAGATAAATGACCACCACTCCCGGGCAACCGGGAGGACAGAACTCGGCTTACGACCCGCTCTGATTTTTTTTATTGCACAAACCCCTCACCCCAGCCCTCTCCCCCAGGGGGAGAGGACCAAGGTGAGGGGGGACTTGTTGTATTGTCGCGAGTGTGACCCATGGGCAACAAGATCTTTGCAATCCGTCCCTTTGAGAAGCTCAAGAAAAAGATCGAGAGCAAACCCGCTGTTCCCGCGCCCGCACCTGCCCGTCAAAAGAAAAAGGAACACCTGACCGAAGAGGAGCTGTTCAGTCAAGCCATGGATGCGGTTCTTGAGAACGAAGACTTCCGATCTCTTGCCTGCGCTCACCATCCGAAGAAGATCGCAGTGCGCGCCGGCAAGACCAACCCCGACCATGAAGCGCTTGCCGTCCTGGGCGAGATCGTCGGGGGACAGCGGCCGATGCACCTGCCGGACACTCAGGAGTATGTCGAGTGGATCAATCCCGATTATCACGACGTCATCATCCTGAAACTGCACGAAGGCCGCTTTTCCGTTCAGGCCTTTCTCGATCTCCATGGCTGCACGGTCCCGGAGGCTGAAGCGGAGCTCCATGATTTTCTGCAAGACGCATTCAGGAAAGGACTGCGCTGCGTCAAGATCATCCACGGTCGCGGGCTCCGCTCCGTGAAAGGGCCGCGGATAAAAGACGCTGTGATCAGGCGGCTCGCCGGCCGCTATCGCAAGAACGTCATCGCCTACGTGACCGCGCGGCAGTGCGACGGCGGCCTTGGGGCGCTCTACGTACTGATCAGAAAATAATAAGCATCTTGATGTTCAAATAATAACCGGTAATGATGCCGAATAAAACAGCCATGATCAAAAGAAACAGTGACAAGAGGCTCACCCGTGCTCAAGTTCGCGTATTCCAAAAAAATATCTACGCCTATTATGATGCGCACGGCCGCGATCTTCCGTGGAGAAGAACACGGGACCCTTACCGCGTAATTGTTTCCGAGATCATGCTTCAGCAGACGCAGGTCGAGCGGGTGATCGAGAAATATACCGCGTTCATCAAGTTATTTCCCGATTTTCTCGCACTATCCAAAGCGCCGCTGAAAAAGCTGCTCACGGTCTGGCAGGGCCTGGGTTATAATCGCCGAGCGCTTGCACTGAAAGCGCTTGCTCAAAAAGTCATTGATGGGCATGGAGGCAAGCTTCCATCCGATCCCGCAATGCTCCTCGCCCTCCCCGGGATCGGGAAGTATACGGCAGGTGCAGTTGCTGCTTTTGCCTTTAATAAGCCGGTGGTGTTCATGGACACGAACATCCGGCGGGTGTACATCCAAGCGTTTTTTCATGATCGGGCGGATATCCATGATGACGAGATAATCCCTTTCCTTGAACAGACGATGGATGTCGAGAATCCGAGGAAATGGTACAATGCGCTTATGGATTACGGGGCCATGCTCAAGAGGGAGCAGGTCAATCCGAATCGCAGAAGCGCGCATTATACAAAACAAAGTCCCTTCGAAAATTCGAACCGGCAGGTGCGGGGAAGAATCCTGAAAATACTCGTGAAGGAAGCACCGCTTACCCAGGCGCGGATCGTGAAGAAAACCGGCATGGACCCGGAGCGAATAAAGAAGAATCTTGTGCAGCTTGTGGAGGAAGGATTTATTAAAAAGAAGGGGAGGTCCTTTGCGTTATAGCCGCGCTCAGAAGCCCCCCTCACCCCAACCCTCTCCCCGAAAGGGAGAGGGGGTCACTTCAAAACAAAACATGAGAACAGCACCCGACTACATACAGTTCTACCCAACGCTCCGGTGCAACCAGTCCTGTGAGTTTTGTTTTAACCGTTCCCTGTCGTTTCTGCCGGATATGGCCCTTGACGACTTCATCGTGATGCTCGATAGAATCACCGGTCTCTCCATAAGGACCCTGGACATAATGGGAGGAGAGCCGACGCTCCATCCTCATATCGTGGGATTTGTTCAGGAGGCAGTGCAGCGCGGACTGAACGTAAATATCAGTTCCAATGGTTCAAACACCACTGCGCTCGAAGATCTGCTGGACGCAGGCAACAACGTCAGCATCGGCATTTCAATCAACGATCGAGCGTCACTGGTTCGTTTGGCCGGATTTATTCAGAAGAACAAGGTGGTCGTGAAGTCAGTATTCCATCCAACAAAGGATGAACCCTTGATCCGCGACATCCTCGCGCTCAAGCCAAAGAAATTCTATTTGATCTATCGCGATGCACTGGACCGCAAAGACTTGCACGAGACCGTTCCTTTTCATCAATTCGTATCACTCGTAGAAGAACAGTTCAACCCTTCACAGGCGGACATGGTCTTCTGCTCGGGCTTCATACCCGACAGCGTGAACTATCCGGAGCTTACGCGGGTGCGATGTCCCGCCGGGACCACGAAACTCGGCATTCTGCCTGATGGTTCTGTCTATCCCTGCAATCTGTTATTCGGGAAAAAGGAATTCCTGCTCGGCAACATCCTGAGCGATCCGTTTGAGTCGATCTGGTCACACAAGGCGCTCACCTACTTCCGTTCTGCTCCGGGAAGAGACTGCCCCAAAACAACCTGTGAACTTCATACCCGATGTCACGGCGGCTGCCCCGCGCACGGTTTCGCGTATACCGGTTCCTTGAGCGCTCCTGATCCGCGCTGCGTCGGAGGTTGACAGTTTTCAAGCAGGAGAGTAAAATCGAATGCAGATTAAACAAAGCACCGAAGGAGGCCATTCATGGTGACTGCTCTGGTCCTGTTAAATGTTGAGAGGGGCAAGGTGAATGCTGTAGCGGAGACGCTTGCGGAGATGAACGGCATATCCGAGGTCTTATCGGTCGCCGGCAGATACGATCTTGCAGTTGTCATTCGCACGAGCGACAACGAGCAGATGGCCGAGTTGGTGACGGATCATATGCTCAAGGTCGGCGGCATCATCAAGTCAGAGACGCTTATCGCCTTCCGCGTGCACTCCCGCCACGATCTGGACAGCATGTTTTCCCTGGGAATGTAGCGTGGTATTTGCGGGTCATTCTCACCGGTGGATCTGAATAAAATATCATTGAGAAAGTCCACAAAATAGTATACTATTGCCAAACGTTGCCGCATTTATCTCAAGACACTATCTGATTGAGGAGGATGTATGAGACAGACGAAGATCGTTCTTTCCGACAAAGAAATACCCACCAAGTGGTACAACATCATGGCGGATATGCCGAACAAGCCAAAACCGCCGCTCCATCCGGGCACGCATCAGCCCATTGGTCCGCAGGACCTCACCCCGATATTTCCCATGGATTTGATTTTACAGGAAGTGAGCCAGGATCGCTGGATCGACATCCCGGAAGAAGTGCTCGATATCTACTCACTCTGGAGGCCCTCGCCGCTCTTTCGGGCGCACCGGCTCGAGAAGGCGCTTGGCACTCCGGCAAAGATCTATTATAAATACGAGGGCGTGAGCCCTGCGGGCAGTCACAAGCCGAACACCGCCATCCCCCAGGCTTATTATAATAAGAAAGCAGGCATCAAGCGCATCGCTACAGAGACGGGCGCCGGGCAGTGGGGGGCATCCATGGCGCTCGCGGGCAAGCTTTTCGGACTTGACGTCACGGTGTACATGGTAAAGGTAAGCTTTGGCCAGAAACCCTATCGAAGAATTCAGATGGAGACGTGGGGCGCAACGGTGCATGCAAGCCCATCGAAGCTCACGAACTCGGGAAGGAAGGCCCTTGAACTGGATCCGAACAATCCGGGAAGTCTCGGTCTCGCTATTTCCGAGGCAGTGGAAGACGCGGCCACGCACGATGACACCAACTATGCCCTCGGCTCGGTGCTGAACCACGTGTGCCTGCACCAGACCGTGATCGGGCTTGAGGCCAAGAAACAGATGGAGATCGCGGGCGACTATCCCGATGTCGTGATCGGTTGTTGCGGCGGCGGAAGCAACCTTTCAGGCATCGGCTTTCCGTTCGTCCACGACAAGATCGAGGGCAAGAATGTCCGCATTATGGCGGTCGAGCCCGCGTCTTGCCCCACGCTCACCAAGGGCGAGTTCAGGTACGACTTCGGTGATGTAGCCGGACTGACTCCCCTGATGACGATGTACACCCTGGGCCATGACTTCATGCCCCCCGGAATCCATGCGGGAGGCCTGCGCTACCACGGCGACTCGCCGCTCATCTCACAGCTTTATCACGACAAGCTTATCGAGGCCAGGGCGTACAACCAGATACCGGTATTCGAGGCCGCCTTGCAGTTCGCCAACACAGAGGGGATCATCCCGGCCCCTGAGAGCGCTCACGCGATCCGCGCAACCATCGATGAAGCGCTCCAGGCCAAGCAGGAAGGCAAGCAAAAGACAATCCTCTTCAACCTGAGCGGCCACGGGTACCTTGACCTCCAGGCCTATGCAGACTATCACGACGGCAAGCTTCAGGACTATGAGTATCCGGCGGCGAAGATCAAAGAAGCGCTCGCAAAGCTTCCCAAGATCTAAATTTAACCTTACTTGCGCTCCCCGTCTTTGGGCGGGGAGCTTTTTTTATTTGTATCGAGACAACAGGCGGGAGGAGAGGATAGAAAAGCTGGGTCAAACGGGCGCACGATAATCAGCAACTGCAGTGCTGGTTCTTCTATATCCTATCACGCTTCTTGATCTGCTCCAGAGCATTGCCGGCGATCAGCAGGCTTCCTTTTAATTCCCTTACGATGCCTTTACCGGAGAGCCCCTTCAGGCACTTCGAGACAGCTTCCCTCGAACATCCGATGCGCGCGGCAAGTTCCTTATGCGTCAGTTTTCCCGCGTTGCGAAAGCCGGTTGTACCGGCGTCGTCATTTGCGGCAACGTCGAAGAGCGTCCGGATCAGCCGCTCGCCGACCTCGAGAAATGCGAGAGATTCTATCATGTCATCCGCATTTCTGAGCCGTTTCACCAGGGTGGTCATGAGCTCAACGGAGATTTTCGGATTGTTGTACAGCAGGTCCAGGAACACCTCCTGCCTGAGTATGGCAAGTTCCGAATCCGTGTTTGCCACGATCGTTGCCGACCTTCCCTTGCCATCCAAAAGGCTCAGCTCGCCAAAGAACGCGCCCTTTTCGAACAGAGCAAGCACCATTTCGCCGCCGTCTTCGTCAGCCAGCACTGCCTTGAGCTTCCCGGAATTCACAATATAGAGGTCAGTGCTCATGTCGGTCTTGTAAAAGACGACATCGCCTTTCTTGTACCGGACGTTCTTGCAGAGAGACGCTATCTTCTTGAGCTGGGCTTCTTTAAGGTGATTGAAGAGCGGTATGTTCCTGATATAGTCTATAAGCATAATGGGTCCGAGCGCATCAATTCACCGATGTCGTTGTTCACCGGCGTATCCCGGTTTTCAGCGCTCATTCTCCTTTGCAGTCATTATTACGAAGGACAACCTACGTTACCATACTTCCAAGAGAAATAAAATCGGATAGAGCCTCCCATGACTTGCAGCTCAATAGCATTCTACCCGGCTCACGTTATGGCTGCGCACTTTGCTTTGAGGCGCCGTCCTGTATCCACTCGAGCATAAAGTTCGCGATGAGGGACCTGTCCGCGCGGCTGATCTTCACGAACTTCAGTCCCATACCGGGCTCTTTGTACGGCCCATCGTCAAAGGATACCGTATACAGGACAACCGCCTCAACCTTAATAAGGCTGTCCTTCATGGTGAAACTGAGCGGTATCTTCGCATTTACCGGCCGGGGATCAAGCGTCATGAAGAACATCCCGTATTCCGAAAGCACCGTGACGAACCCCTCGCTCTTATCCTGGCCATCTTCGAGTCTTGCCATCAGACGAGTTGCGATCCTGAGGTTCCGTCGAGGGCCTTTCTCGATAGCTATCTGAACGATCTGGTAGAACTCTTCCACATTATTTGGCTTCCTCAGATAGGCGGCGAATCCCCCTTTGTTGGCGCGGGCCTCCAATGCAGGGTTGGGCCACCATGAAAGGAGGACGAGGGGAATGTCAAAAAAGCGAGGGTCTTTCGAGAGCCAGGAAAACATGGTGGAGCCATTCAGATCGGCGTCAGCAAGGATTGCGGTAGGTGGAGACACGGTTATGAACTCAATCGCCTCCTCCGCGGTCCGAGCGGAAAAGACGTCGTAGCCGAACCGCTGAAGCAGCATGCACGTATAAAAGCGGTCGTTGACGTCGGCATCCACGACGAGAATATACTGTTTACTCCCTGCAGTGCGGACCCCATTCATATTTTATTACTCCGGCAGATCACCAACATAGTATCCGGCGAACGGCTTCACCTCAGCGTGTGAATGACCTCGTGGAATCTGCTATAGTATACCATGGATCATATCCGCTGAACGCGTAATGTTGAGCAAGCCGGTAACTCGTTCTGCTAAAGCACGGAAGGCGGTTTTTAATTCCGATAAAGAGGATGGTCGGTAACAGCGTATGGTTACCGGAAGTCATACTCCGCGTTGATTGCCGCATTTCCACCGCTGCAAGCCTACCTGTTTATTTCCTGTACTTCCCTCTTGAACTCAGAGGTGAAGTGGAACTTGATCTCGGGGTAGGCCTCGATCATATTCCGCAGGACCCAATCCGATTCAGCGAGAAACACGATATTGCCGTCCTTGTCCGTGGCAATGCGGTCCGACTTGAATCTGCAGAATTTGTCCATTTCTTTTTCGTCCTTCGCGGTGATCCAGCACGCCTTGAAAATCTTCATCGGATCGAACCTGCAGGCCGCGTTGTATTCGTGCTCCAATCGGTACTGAAGCACGTCGAACTGAAGCTGGCCCACCGTGCCGACGATCCTGCGGTTGCCCTGCTGCTGGGTGAAGAGCTGGGCCACGCCTTCGTCGGTAAGCTGCTCGATGCCCTTTGCAAGCTGTTTCGATTTCGAAGGGTCAAGATTCACGAGCTCCTTGAACACCTCGGGCGAGAAGGTAGGGATGCCCTGGAACATGAGCTTCTCGCCTTCCGTGAGCGTGTCGCCGATCTTGAAATTGCCGGTATCATACAGGCCGATCACATCGCCGGGGAAGGCCTCGTCCACGATGCTCTTGCGCGCCCCCAAAAAACTCGCCGGGCTGGTGAACCGGATCTGTTTGCCCAATCGGACATGAAGAAACAACTTGTTCCGCTCGAACTTGCCCGAACAGACCCGGATGAAGGCGATGCGGTCGCGATGCCGGGGGTCCAGGTTAGCGTGGATCTTGAACACGAAGCCGGTGAACGCAGCTTCGTCAGCGTTCACGACGCGCTGGTCCGTGGGCCTGCTGCCGGGCGTAGGGGCGATCTCCGTGAAGGTGTCCAGAAGCTCCTTGACGCCGAAGTTGTTGATGGCGCTTCCGAAGAAGACCGGAGCAAGGTCGCCGCACAGGTAGGCATTGACGTCAAAGGGATTGTGCGTGCCTTCGATCAACTCGACGTCCTCCCTGAGCTTTATTGCATAGTCGCCGAGCTGCTGGTCAAGGACCGGGTCGCCGATGCCCTGGATCTCGAGTACATCGCTCGCGATCCTGACGCCGCCGGGCCGGAAGAGGTAGAGGCTGTTGTTGTACAGATTGTAAACTCCCTTGAACGAGGTTCCCATGCTGATGGGCCATGAGAGCGGCTGGACCTTTATGTTCAGCTTTGTTTCGAGCTCGTCCAGAAGTTCAAAGGGGTGCCTGCCCTCCCGGTCGAGCTTGTTCACGAAGATGATGACCGGCGTCCTGCGCATGCGGCAGACTTCCATCAGCCGCAGGGTCTGTTCCTCCACACCTTTGACACAGTCTATGATGAGGATGACGCTGTCCACCGCGGTGAGCGTGCGATAGGTGTCCTCGGCAAAATCCTTATGGCCCGGCGTGTCGAGCAGATTGATCTTGAGCCCGTTGTAGTCGAAGCCCATGACCGAGGTTGCCACCGAGATGCCGCGCTGGCGCTCGATGTCCATGAAGTCCGAGGACGTGCTCTTCCTGATCTTGTTGGACTTGACCGCGCCGGCCACCTGGATCGCGCCGCCGAAGAGCAGAAACTTCTCGGTCAGCGTGGTCTTTCCCGCGTCAGGGTGGCTGATGATGGCGAAGGTCCGCCGCTTGTTTATTTCGTCAGTGTAGTCCATGGATCACCGGCCCCCCCTTTTAAAATGGGGGGAAGTTTTTTCTCAAAGAAGCGATGCAACATAACAACTGGGGGGCAAAATGTCAAGTTCTTTCGGTCATTTTTCAGATCGTTAACCCTGGACATGATGACGCGAGCATGGTTAGGAGCTCCTGCTCGTTATAATTTTTTGAATGATCCCCCCATTTGACAAAGTATGATAGACTAACATCAGGTCTTATGCCGATACGAAAAATGAGCGCGACAAAACGACTAACTATAGACTAAATCAAAAGGAGGCCGCTATGAAGAACAGGTTCGTAATATGGGGAGTATTATCAGGAATGATTATAGCGCTACTTATTGTTTATGCCTGCGGGAAAAGTAGTAGTAGCGACGAAGTTACAACGTCAGCGCCTACCTCTGTTAAGATGAAGGCTGATTTCACAGCTTCCGGCGCTCCAGCCCTGTTCAAGGCCGCATCGGTTGCGCAGCTGAACTCCTGTCCGAGCGACACGCTTCCCATGGACGGCCCTCCCTACGCGGCGGGGCTGGACTGTGATAAGGACGGCGGCAGCACGGCGTATCTTACGCCCCAGAGCTTCAAGGTCGCGGTCAAGCGGCTCTCTTTTGTGAAGGCCAACGGTGATCATGTAGATTTTATCCCCGATCGAGGGTTGCTTGCGAATTCGCTGGTATACGATCTTACATCAGAGGTCACGGTATCCCAGCTGACGATCTCGGCGGGCACCTATGCATCGGTAGAGGCCGAGATCTACTACTACGAGATCAAGATGCCGATCAACAGCACTCCGACCACGACTCAGAGCATCAGGGTCTATTTAAGCGACGATGATTTTTCCGCTGAAGGCAGCCTGGGTCATCATCAGGGTGACATCACCTTGGTCGATGACAACGGACAGGAGCTGGGTTGGGTCGGCGTGGCAACGGCCTGGACAACGACCGCCCTCCAGACAGACAAAACATCGGTAAGCCGCCCCGGAGGTACCGATACGGAAACCGGACATCAACGCGGGCTCTTCGGCAATTCCGATCTGTGGGACCAAGCGGTTTTTACGCAGGGTGCGGACCGCGACATCTTTCTGATCAACGAACCTCTCGGGCTTACGGTGAGCGCTGATCTGACGAAAACAGTCACCCTCATCTTCAAGGTGAAAGACAGTTGGTTCTGGGAAGATTTTGATCATGACGAAACATTCAATCCTTGTGAGAACACTAATGACGCCTGCATAGACTATGCCGAGTGGGCGCCGATATTCAATCTACCTGTACTGACCATCCAGTAAGTCTCTTCGGGCGTCCACGCGTCCTTACAAAAACCGTTCCTCAGACCACCACGGCTGATCCTGACTCAGTACAGGATCAGCCGTAGTACACCGCATTGATGGCCTCGTATGTTTCCGCGGCCAGGTCTTTCCGCGACTGCAGGGAATGTACCTTGATTGCCTTGAGGGGGATGACCTCCAGTTCGATGGACCTGAGCGACAGGAACCGGAGGAAGTGTTTCAAAAAAGTCGCTCCTCCATAGTAGAAGACGAGGTCGCGATTCTCCGGCGTGAGGCGCTCGTTGTTCACGCGGGTGTAGCGAATACAGATCGGGACGATATCGGCCCGTGTCAGGACAGCGGCATCAAACAGGGAGTTCTTGAATGGCTGCACGCGGTCGCCATTCGACGTGGTTCCTTCGGGAAAGAGCGCGACGGGCAGGCCCTGGCCGAGTGCTACGGCAATGTCCTCGATCTCGCGCTTCAGCCCCGACGGTCTTCTTCGCTCTACAAAAATACTTCCACTGAGCCGGGCCAGCGTACCGAGCAGCGCGGTGTTCTTCAGCTCAACGGAGGTGATGAACACCGAGGGTGCGAGCGCGGAAAGGACAAGGATATCGATATAGGAAAGATGATTCGAGACGATGAGGCGTCCGTCGCCGGTTTTATGAAGGCGTTCGCGATGCTTCACGTGAACGCGGACGCCGAACAGGATGAGAATGATTCGCGCGATGCGCGAGGCAATCCGTATTGCGACAACACGTTTTGTTTTCCGGTCAACGGGGAGCAGACCGATGATCCCTGTTATAAAAAAATATACGAGGAGAAGGGGAATGATCCCCAATCCCCTGAAAAGGGCTCTCATAGCCTGTGTCATCGCTCCTGGTCCGCCAAAATTCCAACGTGCTTCGTGTTTGCCAAAATCGCTGTTTGCGATTATTGCACATGCCTTCGTTGTTTTCAATGGAAAAACGCCTGGTTGGCCACGGAGAACGTATTCTCTGACGGGGTTTACATCAGCGGGAATCGCGTCTATACTTGAATCAGATGCAGGTTGTCATGGATGATCATGGCGATACTATCTCTCAGGAGGTTTCATCGTATGAGCGTTATGGTGGAATTCAGCGTGGTACCGGTTGGGAAGGGTTCCAGCCTCAGCACCGTGGTCGCGCGCGTACTTCAGATCGTTGCGCAGAGCGGAGTTCGCTACAAGGCAAATCCGATGGGCACCGTGCTCGAAGGGTCATGGGAGGAGGTCATGGGCGTTGTCAAGAAATGCCATGATGAGGTCATGAAGGATGCGGAGCGTGCCGTGACCAGCATCAAGATAGACGATCGCAAAGGGAAGGATGCGCGGATCGAGAAAAAACTTGAGTCAATGGAACAGAAGCTAGGGATGAAACTGAATCGATAGGAGAAAAGAGCTACTTCTTTTCAGGGAAGTAATCCGGATACAGTTTGTTCGCACACTCGGGACAGATGCCGTGACTGAACTCGGCGTCAGAGTGATCGCGAACATAAACCTCGATCTGGCTCCAATACCCGTCGTCGTTCCGGATCTTTTTGCATGATGAGCAGATCGGGAGCATGCCGCGCAGGGTTTTTACGCTGTCCAGGGCCTTTTGAAGTTCCCTTGTTCGCTCCTGTACACGCTCTTCCAAATAGTCCCTGCCGTGACGCAGGTTTACGGACATCGTATTGAATGCCGCGATCATGTCCTGCAATTCCTTTCCGGATGATATGTCGATCACTTCACCGAGATAGCGTTCGTCCGTTGCAATCTGTTCCGCTTTATCCCGGATGTTATTCAGGGGGGCGAACAACAGTCGCCTGTTGATCAAGAACTGAAAAGCATAGAGGATTGCCAGCGCGAACAACAAAACACCCGAGATCATGAGAGAAACACGGTTTGTCTCCGCATACGCCGCAGCGAGCGGCACGCGGATAGAGATGGCGGACACGACATCGCCGGTGCTTCGATGGAAACTCCGTTCCGCTCCGTACTGCCGCACGAGGCCTCCTGGCGCGTTCGCAGGGGTGCTATGGCATCGCATACAATCTTTTTCCAGCACTTCTCCTCTCCTCAGAACAACGAAGTACGGTTTCCCCTCAATGGTTCGAACAGCCGTATGCTCGACAAGCTTGGGATCCGTGTTCAATCTGAGAATGAACGCTCTTTCATAATCGTCCGCTTCGTTCTCGGGACTTCGCGCATTGATGGCGCATTCTTTATAGTAATAATCCTGCGTTCCCAATGATTTGAAATATTTATTCAGCTCGCGGACCGCATAGGTGGATGACATCCAGGTTGGATCGAAATAATCCTTCGGCCGATAGGGGTCAGTTAACGCGAAGAGTGCCGGTTTCAGGTTGTGCGAATAATATGCATGCGTTGCCAGGTTCCTGTCGAGAAGGATGCGGGCCCTGACCTGAGCTTCTGCCAATGCATTTTGCCTGATATAATGGGTTACAACGAAAACGAGGCAACCGCCGGCAATAAGGAACACCAGGAGCACGACGATATTATGGAACGTGCTGATCCTGATATTTCTGATAGTTCCGAACATGCTATTTCACCGTATCCGATCACTGTCACGCGTGCAATATCTGAGAAAAGAGAACCGGATTGCCCCGGGGTGCGGAAGCAACCTCTAAAAAATGAATATCATATTATCGAGAGGATGTCAAACCAGGCGAGGGCAGTTTATGAGAATATCCCGATGACCGCGCCCGTCATGCAGGTCGCGAGGGTTCCGGCAACGAGCGCTTTCAAACCGAGCGCCACAACCTCGTCCCGCCGCTCCGGCGCAAGGCTCCCGAGGCCGCCGATCAGGATGCCGAGACTGCCGAAGTTGGCAAAGCTGCTCAGTGCATAGGTCATGATCAGTCTGCTCCGCGGATCAAGCGCCTCTGCAGGGAGCCTGGCCATTTCGAGGAAGGCCAGCAGCTCGTTCAGGATTGTTTTGGTGCCCATGAGGTAGCCCGCGGTCTGCGCCTGGGACCAGGGAATGCCGAAGAGCCACACGATCGGCGCCATGACATAGCCGAGTATTCTCTGGAGGGTGAGCGGTTGGTTTCCCGCGTCCGGGAAAAGGCCGATGAGCTGGTTTGCGAGGTATACCAGGGCCACCATGACGACGAGCATGGCAACGATGTTCAGGAGGAGGTGGAGGCCGTCAAGGGTCCCCTTAACCACGGCGTCCATGGAACTTGTCGCTGTCCGCTGGGGGATGAAGTTTCCGGAGGTCTCTTCCCCGGTTTCCGGGACCATGATGCGGGCGATTGTGATTGCCGCGGCCACGTGAATGAAGGACGCGACCAGGATGTGGCCGATGGGATCGGGGATCACGCCCTTCAGAATTGTCGCGTAGAGCACCATCACGGTCCCGGCAATGCATGCCATGCCCACGGTCATCAGCGAGAAGAGCTCACTTCTGGTCATGTTTTTGAGATAGGGCTTGATAACGAGGGGCGCCTCCACCATGCCGAGAAAGATCGTGGTTGAAGCGCCAAGACCGAGCGCGCCGCCGATATTCATGGTTTTTTGGAGAATGAAGGAAAAACCCTTCACGACAAAAGGCATGATCCTCCAGTAAAAGAGAAGGGCGGAGAGAGCGCCGATCACGAGCACGAGCGGAAGGGCCTGGAACGCAAGAATAAAGTTCGCTCCCGGGTCCTGCAGCATGAAGGGCGGCGTCCCGCCGCCGATGTATCCGAACACGAAGGAGGTACCCGCCCTGGTCGCAGACTCAAGCGACAGGACAAGGTTGTTCAGAAGCAGGAAGAACTTCTTGAACAAAGGGACATACAGCAGGATGCCCGCGATGCAGAGCTGGACCACGACGCCAATCAACGCCGTGGCGTACTTGACGTCTTTTCTGTTCTCGCTGATAATCCAGGCGATCCCCGTGAATACCACGAGACCGAGCAATGATTGAAAAAGCATAAGGTGCTCCCCTCAGTCGATAAATCTATTGTACTGTTTTTGCATTATGGCATGGCAGAGGACAATTTTCAATTCAAAATCGCATTCGCCTTATGCCATGCTGTTTTCTCCCGCCTTGTATGCTTCCGGTAATCGAAGTAGCTTTACTCCATCAGAGCTTAATGCTAAAATGGATTAGATTTACACGATGTTTATTAACGGCACGGAAAACCCTGAAGGAACCGTTGGATGCTTAAAAAAATACTCCTTATAACCCCGCCGTTTACCCAGCTCAATACCCCGTACCCGGCAACGCTGTATTTGAAAGGCTTTTTGAAATTGCATGGGTATGCGGTATTTCAGGCCGATCTCGGGATTGAATTGGTAAATAAAATATTTTCTCAGAATGGCTTTCAAGAACTTTTCGATTTTACTAAAAAAAACAGCAATAATATTTCCCAAAATTCACTTCGGATCATAAGCAATGAAAAATGCTATTTGCAAACCATCAAGCAGGTCATGGATTTTCTGCAGTACCGGGACACGACGCTTGCCCAACGGCTCTGCAGCGACGATTTTTTACCAAGGGCGTCACGATTTGATCAATTGCCCGACCTGGAATGGTCGTTCGGAAACATCGGCGCGAATGATAAGGCCCGGTTCCTTGCAACGCGGTATGTTGAGGACGTCGGCGATCTGATAAAGGATGCAGTGACACCCTTTTTCGGCTTTAGCCGTTATGCGGAAAAGCTTGGAATATCGGCGCATTCTTTTGCTCCGCTCGAGGCCGCTTTACACCAGCCCGCGAATATCATTGAGACCTGGCTGCTTGAATTGCTGAAGGACCATGTCGAAAATTATAGGCCCGATGTCGTCGGGATAACCATCCCCTTTCCCGGCAATCTCTATGCCGCGTTGAAATGCGGCCAATTCATTAAAAAACATTTTCAAGACATCAAGATCATTGCGGGCGGCGGATATGTTAATACAGAGCTTCGCGCTTTATCAGAACCTGCTCTCTTTAACTACGTGGATTTTATTACCCTGGACGATGGCGAACTTCCCTGTTTAAACATTTTAAGATTTCTTCAAGGAGAAAGAAAGGCAGAAGATCTCAAAAGAACGTTTATCCGTAATGAAGATAAGGTGAGATATATAAATAATGACAGTGAAAAAGACCCTTCCCCCGCAGAGACCGGATGCCCGGATTATTCCGATCTTCCCCTGGATGACTATCTTTCTCTCATAGAAATTGCCAATCCCATGCACCGTCTCTGGTCCGATGGACAATGGAACAAGCTTACCCTCGCGCATGGCTGTTACTGGCATCAGTGTTCATTCTGCGATACCACGCTCGATTATATAAAACGCTATGAAAGTGCTTCGGCCGGCGCGCTGGTTGACAGGATCGAGCGCGTGATGGCTCAGACAGGGCAAAGCGGTTTTCATTTTGTCGATGAGGCGGCGCCACCCGCTGTCCTGGGAGAATTGGCCCTGGAACTGCTGAGAAGGAAAATCAGCATTTCCTGGTGGGTAAATATCCGCTTCGAACATGCTTTTACCGGGGACCTCTGCAGGCTCCTGGCGGCATCGGGCTGCATTGCGGCAACCGGAGGTCTGGAAGCGGCCTCGGACAGACTTTTAAAGTTGATGAATAAAGGCGTGACCATTCGTCAGGCCGCTCAGGTCTGCCGCAATTTCAGCGAGGCAGGCGTCATGGTGCACGCGTATCTGATGTACGGTTTTCCCACGCAAACCGAACAGGAAACCATCGACGCCCTGGAGATCGTACGGCAGTTCTTTCACGAGGGGCTGATACAATCCGCGTTCTGGCATATGTTTACCGCGACAATTCACAGCGACGTCGGAAGACATCCGGAAAAATATCAATGCAGGATCATTGCACATCCTGCCGGGAGCTTTGCCAACAATGATCTCCTCCACGAAGATCGTATTGGCTGCGATCCACACGGGTATGCGCAAGGCCTGAACAAAGCGATGTACAACTTTATGCATGGCATCGGTACGGACCTATCAGTCAAAGCGTGGTTCGATTTTCACGTTCCCGCGAGTTCAATCAAAAAAAATCAGGTGAAGCAGGTGATCAATGAATCCGCCGCGGTTGACAGCAAAAGATTGAAAGCCAGGCTCCTGTGGCTGGGGAATAAACCGCAATATTTGCAGAGCGATTCGACGAAGGGCGGGAAACAGGCAAGAAAGGCCACGCTTCTTTTTCATATGAAAAGAGAAACAGTGTCGTTGGTCACCACTGCCGAGACGGGGAAATGGCTGGATACGATTTTTGAAAGATTTATCATCCAGAATTCAGAATTAATATCGCTCGAAGAATTAAGAGAAAATTATGAGAAGCAATTTTCTTCTCCGTTTGGATCTTTTCTGATATCCGATGAATGGAAAACCTTGAGGGCAAAAGGATTATTGTTGATCTAAGGTGATTATTGTATGAAGCAGCCCGGAGATTCATCATCGCGCAGCGCGTATTTCAAAATAATAATCATCTGCAACTCGACTACTTCTTCCTCGCCTGGAATACCATGGCAAAGGACTTATTTGCGTTGATCGTAAGCAAAGTGTTGATACCGCCGGGGTTGACATTTCCGATCGAGATGTTCTCGGTGCCAGCCGGTCCAACCAGATCTCGAGCAGAACCAATGTCATCGCCGGCGCCGTCCGTGAGAACGACGGATGAGGCATCCGTTGCGGCGGTATAGATGACCGCGTTTGATGCGGTATCCGCCGGCGCGGATACACCGACAGGGGAGCTGGTCATGGAGCCCGCAAGGTAACTAAAGCCTGTGGAACTTTCGTCCAGAACGTCTTGAAAACGCACATCCGTAACCGCTTGCGCCGAGGTATTTTTCACGATGATCATAAATTTTATCACCACACCTGCCGGCACCGTGACTACCGAAGTGGAACCACAACCGGCATCGGCCGCATCGGAGCTGGCGATACACGCTCCGGAGGCATTGTAAATTTGTTTGATTAATTTCAACGGCACGACGTTGTTGGCGGCGAATGCCGATGTACCGTTCACGGCATCGGTGGCCGTGGCGCTGAGCGTATCAAGTGCCGCCAAGCCGCCGCCCGTCAACGTGACACTCATTGTTCCTGCAACGCCATCCGTGTCCGATCCGCTCACATACGGACCCACACAGGCCCCGCCATTGTCGACACAGCTCCCTAAAAACAGATAGCCTTCGCCAGCCGGCGAATCCGGGGTGACAGCGGGAGAGGACCCATTGTTCGCACGGAAAAATTCGATCGTATCGCCAGTTGCCGGGACCGTGGCAATGACAATAAAATTGCCGCCGCCGGGAGTGATGGTGTTGATCGTGGGCGCGGCCTTGTTGTTATTGGATCCATCGCCGGCGAGGCTGATCCCCAGCCCCGTGTTATCGAAGATCGAGTTGGCGGAGAAAATATTGCCGTCCGTATCCACGCCACTGATGTCAATGCCGGCGCCATTGTTATACGCGATGCGGTTCGCGGCATTGGCGGCGGTGCCGCCGACGACGGTGGACTTGGCGCCGCTGCTCACCCGGATACCGGATCGATTTTGTTCCATTGCGGTGCCTTTGTAGTCCACGCCAATGTAATTGCCCTGGACGACATTGTTTGTCGCGGCAGCGCCGGTAATTTCCATGCCGGCAGTGACCGCACCGCCATCAAATCTGCCGATAATAAGGCCTTTTACCGTGTTGCCCGCGGAGGTGATGGTCAAGCCGTTAAAAGCCGCGCCGTTGCCGAAGAGTTGGATCTCGGGCCCGAGGGTATTGGGATCGCCGCCAATGAAGGCAGTCTGGGTGGTTCCGTCAATAATCGTATTGTTGGCGGTGATCGTTGGCAGTGACGAAAGCGGAACAATGCGCCACCAGCTATCCGCACCGACGGTTTGTTTACCGGGGTCGGCGCCCGGAATATTGAAGCGGATAGTCGTGCCGGGGTTGCCGTTAGCGTAGTCAATACAGGCACGCAAAGAACCAGTACCGCTGTTATTTGTGTTCGTCACCGTCGGACAGGTATCGGTAAACCATGCTACGTTATTACCCAAGTTGATCGAATTGGTCGGGTTGACGGGTTTTTGCGAAATATCCGACCCCGAGGCATCAGAATCCATTACCGCCACATAATCGATGGCCTTGGTGGCGCCGGCATTGACAATGAAGTTCCAGTTGGCGCCGGGGGCAGACGAGCGCAGGCTCAACAGTTGCCCCGAAGCCCCGGCCAGTGTGACGGTACCCTTGATGGTCTGGGTCGACCCGGCCGCAAAGGTCAAGGTATCGGCACTGGTCACGGTTTTTTTGAAATTATTGAACATCGTGTTGCCGCTCATGGTCTGGGCCGTCCCATTGAGCTCTAGGGTGGAGGTTTGAGAAAGAAATCCGGCAGTCTTGGCGTTGGTCCAGTTGCCGGAAACCGTCCAATAAGAGCTGCCCATATCGACTGAACCAGTGACAGCATCAATGAGCAAGACATCGCCATTAATATCGATGGCGGACCCATTTGCAGATAACGAACCGACCACGAAAAAATCGGAACTGACGGTTAGGCCGTTTGCTGTGATATTGTAATTGGACACGCTGGTATCGAGCGACAATACTCCAAAGACGGAAGGAGAAACGTCAAGCTTTCCGTTTACCACCAAGTTGCCGTTTAATTGATACGATGTTCCCGCACCCGAATTCCCGCCGCTGATCCATAGTTTATCCGTCACGTTATACGTGCCCCCGGCAACGGCAACGGTTGATGAACTTGTGCTGCCGTAGATAAACCGGTTCGCTGATACGGCCGCGCCGTTATTAACGAACGGGGTGCCGTCACCGGCAAGGGTTATGTTGTACCCGACAGCCCCATCGGTGATCGTGCCCGTGGAGGCTGCAATCGTGAGGACATTATTGACAATAAGATTGCTCGTTATGGTAGTGGTCCGGGTTGCCGCGCCAACGGTGAGGTTATAGAAGGCATCGCCTGTGGAATCGAGACTACCGGTACCATCCAGGACCACGCTTGAAGTCCCTGCGGTGAACGTACCGCTGTTTGAATCCCAGTTGCCGCTGGCGGTGATGGTGTGACTTTGGGCATCACAGGTCCCCTTGATCTTGACATGCACGGTGCTGACGTTGCCTCCGGGGGCAAAGATTTGGCCCGCGGGAACGTAAAGTCTGGTATTGGCGCCCATGACGGTTAATGCGCCGGCAGCAACTGAATACAGTATCTCGGCATCAACGTACGCCCCCCTGGCGGCATCCATGTTGGCGTTGGTCAGGGAACCGCCGTTGTCCTGGCGGGTGATGATATGATCGGCATAGATATCGATTCCCGCCAATGAGGCCCCGCTGGTAACGGTTACCGTAGTACCGTCATAGGTCGCGTCTCCATCGATATAGACAAGCAAGGCATCGCCGGCAACCGCACTATTAATTATTGTATAATTCCCCGAGGCATCGGTGGCAGAGGTGCCCTGGCTCACACCATTAGTGAGCAAGCGAACGACCTTGCCCGCCCCCACATTGGTGACGCCTTCATCGGCGTAGACGGTGCCGGAGATATCGGCGTGCGCTTCCGGAAGGTGGATCAATTGAAACAGCAGGAGAACACCCAAAAACAGCGACTGATGCAAATAGGGTGAAAACATCGCTTTTACCGTCGAACCGCGTTCTTTCTTCATCTTCATACCGCGGTCAGTCGAGCCTGAAGACAGCCGCTCATGCCTGCGCCAGGCGGGAAGATTGGCAACAAGGTGGTAACGTTCTTTGCGTTGGAACAGGCGCTGCATCTTGTCTGTGTCAAGATGCCTGCCGAGGGAATGAAGCGGGTGAGACAAGAGATGGAGGATACGCATGAGCCGCAACCGGCCCCGTTTTTTCTCAGGGATCCTATTTGGATAGTTCCCCAAGCTTCCTGCCGCAATTGATCTATTTCTGTTCAAGGAAATCATCATTCATTGATCCGCAGTGCGAATATAAGCAATTTTGTGATGTTTGTCAAACTCGTTATATCCAGGAATAACCGGTGACGAAAACCTTCTGGAGAAATGGAGGCTTTGAACATTAACGCCTGTCTCTTCTCCATTGTACCAGATAGTTCAAGCGGTAGGTCCCACCGGGTCGCGCAAAGCCACTATTCTGAGCTTCAGGAGAGGATCTGTCGAACCGGCTGTCGATGATGCAAGCTGACCCGTTCAAAGGTGGGCTTTTATCATATTTTATGTTATGATTTGAAACAAATACGGTCGGGAAAACGGATGAGCGATTAACAGGCTGTTGAAAAACGCTCCGTTTACCCTTCGACCCTTCGGCAAGCTCAGGGCTCAGGGCGAACGGAGCGTGTATTGTATTTATTCGTATTTATCCGTTCGTGGTGAGCCTGATCATGGCCGCTGTTTTGCCTGTCGCCGCTAACACGACGTTTGCCTTTCATTTCCAGGCGACAAAAAATTAGTCTTCGGGACCGTGCAACGGTCATTTGATGAAAAACGGCCATGAGCGCGTTGCGGCTCTCAGGCTTGCGGCGCAAAAGGACATGACGAATCATGTTTGAGTCCGCCGCTTACATAAGGGCAACGTGAGGGGAGCGCCTGGTTGAATGGATCTTCAAAGTAAATACAGGAGCGCTTTCGCTGAATGCTTTACGGCGGGCATGATGATCATTGTTCTGATGCTCGGTTGCCCTTTTGTCGCTTTCCCGGCTTCGAATACGGCAGTTGATCCGGGTGGCGGGAGTGTATCACTCGGTTCCTCCGGACCGGTGACCGTAAACAGCGTTCAACTGGCACTGGTCAAACAGGCCCGCGACCTTGCAGGTATGGTTCTGGCAGCCGGCGCCTATGTTGCGCCTGGCCAGACGATCTATTTTGTTCTCTTTGTCGATAACGCCACCGCTGTTCCCGCCAATGACATTCAAATTACCGACCAATTAGACGAATCCGCATTCACCTATGTTCCCAATAGTATTGAGGCTGCCGTTGTCCCCACGGGATCCAATGACGCCGCGATCTGGGCAGGCGTGTGGTCTTCATTATCCGATGCTGTGGGCGCGCCCGATGATAGTGCTTCGATAACCGACAGCGGCGGCTTGGCGGGATTGGACCGGTTGACCGTCGGCGCCGTTGCAGTTCAGGCGAACCAGCCGTTGAATATTTCCGGCAATACCCTGCGTGCTGTCCGGTTCAGGGTCACGGTGAACTGATCATGGTGCTGGTTCTTATACAGAGGGCATTTCCAAGGCAGAAGTCTTCCCGGCTGAACGGCGCAACGCGCCATTCTGCCCTGAAGATTCTCGCGGTAATGCTCTGGATCCTGGTCCTTTGCGGAATTCCTTTTGGGATGACGGCCCATGCAATCCAGAACACAGCGACCGGCACGGTCGGGGGGAGTTCCCTGCTTGTCACGAATGCGACCGTCACACTGACCCGCGTCGGCAACGATGTCACCTCCGCTGTCTCCGAGATCACTCCCAACATGATTGCCGCGAACTCAACCGGCAATGCATTCATCTACTCGATTTTGCCGGTCATCAACGCCGGGGATGGCGGACTGGACCAGGTGGTCATTGCCATCCCCGGAGGTTATTCAGCGGTGACGGTCACGCAGGCGGCGGTGAATGGGGCATCCTTCTCGCCGGCTGCATCCTGTCCGCCCGCCGGTCCCAATCAATACTGTGTGTCCGGTGGCACGCTCACCGTCCGGCTGCCCGGCCCGGTACTTGCCACCACGGTGAACAAGCGTATTACGGTCAATTTTACAGCCAGCGCTCCGAGCGCACCTGGAAACACTATTTTCAGCTCCACGGTGGACAACTCCTCCACCGCACACGCACCGCTGGCCGCCATTGCGGGAAATGCGGATGCCGATGCGGCCAATGCCAACAATACAACGGTCACCGTGCTGCTTATTTTGCCCAGCGATCTCAACACAACGGTCACCGCGACCCCGCAAATCGTCATTGCCGATGGAACAGCCGCCAGCACCATCACCACCCTTTTGCGTGATACGGCGAATCAACCGGTCAGCTGGAAAACAATAAGCCTGTCATCCGACAGAGGGGCCGATGTCTTTACGCAGCCGGCTTCACCTTCCGATTCAGCGGGCGCGGCAACCGGGACCGTCAGATCGAACACGGCCGGGGTTTCCACGATAACGTCCACGGACGTAACCGACACAATTGTATTTTCAGCAAAGCCCCAGGTATTTTTTACCCAGGGGAATGTCCTGGAACTTATCAAAGCGGCCAATAAGAAAGAGGCCGTCGTCGGCGAGGTGGTGACCTATCTGGTTGAGCTGAAAAACAAGACCACCCGGGACGTGATCCTGGTCAAGGTGGACGACCATGTCCCGCCGAATTTCAAATATCTGAAAGGGAGCACGCTTATCAACGGCGTCAGGACGCCCGACCCCGCCGGCAATCGCACGGTGACCTTTGATATCGGGACCGTGCCCGCCCTTGTTGATACGAATAATAATCACAGCGCCGATAAAGGCGAGGCCGGATACATGACGATCAGCTATCAACTCGTCATCGGCTCGGGGGCGACGCCGAAGGATTACGTGAATACGGCGCAGGCAAAGGATGTCTGCGATGCATGCTCTATTTCGAACGCGGACAAGGCCACGGTAACGGTCGTCCTGGACCCCCTGTTCGACCTCGGCACCATTATCGGCAAGGTCTTTGAAGACAAGAACAAGAACGGGTGGCAGGACCCGGATGAGCCGGGCATTTCCTCCGTGATGGTCGCCCTCGACAACGGCACGTATGCCCTGACCGATGAGTACGGCAGATATCATCTGCCGGCGATAAAACCAGGACAGCGTCTCGTCAAGATCAATCTGCAGGGCCTCCCCAATGGGGCCGTCACGACAACGGATGAAGCGCGTGTCGTCGACGTCACCCCGGGACTTCTGGCGAAAGCCAACTTCGGGGTAACGTACGCGTACGATGTGGAGAAGATCGGAAAACCGGCCGAGATGGGCGTCGAAGTGACCAGCGCCGAGAAAAAGTCACCGCTGAAGCTTATCGGAAACACCGAAGCGTTGACCATGCTCATGAATGGAGAAAAACTCCCTCTGCATTCCAGCGAGGTCCACCTGCAGGTCGAAGGATTGGATGACATCATAACCACAAAAGGGAAAAAACTGGGGAGGGACATTGAATTCCTTGCCGATGTCGCGGCGCCTGACGCAGTGAAGACATGGACACTGACTATTTTCAATTTCTCCGATGAGGTTGTCAAGACCCTTCAAGGGAGTGGCGCGCCTCCGACATCCATCACGTGGAACGGCATGACGGAGAAAGGACAGATCATACAGGGCGGAGAAGTCTATCAGTACCAGATGGAGATAGAATATCTTGACGGGACGGGTTCCGCCAGCACACGACGGACCTTTGGCGTCAATAATGTATCCATCATTTCTGTGCGGCTGACCGGTTCGGCGTTTAAGACCGGCTCGACGACGCTGAACGAGAAAGCAAAGGAAATACTGAAGCAGGCGGCGATCGTTTTCCGGGAGTATCCTGATGAGAAGATCATTATTGAGGGACACTCTGATGCGAAAGGAACGGATAAATTGAACCGCGAGCTTTCCCGGAAACGGGCACAGGCCGCCGCTGATTACCTGGTCCAGGAAGAGAAACTCGAACCGGGCCGCTTCAATATACAAGGGTATGGGAAAACGAAACCGATTGCGAGCAACAAGACGGAGGAAGGGAGAGAGCAAAACAGGCGTGTCGAGGTGCAGGGAGAGGTCAAAGAGGTCGAAAATTCCAAATTGAGGGACTACTACCGCACTGAACCGTCGATATCGATCAATGGTGAATCATTACGGGTAGGCTCCCAGGGGAGATTTTCCGCGACACTGCAGGAACCGCTATCGGAAAAACTGGACATCAGCCTGGTGAACAGCAGAGGCCGGTCAATCAAAACGAGTCTGGCCGTTCCGTCCTTCGAAATTATTGAGCCGAAAGGTGAAATACAGCTGCCCTTTGGGAAGACCGGGAAAGGCAATCGTGTCTTCAGCGCCTCTGACAAGGAAAAAGTGATGGTGTACCGGCTGGTCGGCAAAACCGGGCCGGGCAACACGATCGAACTTGACGGAGAACTGCTGTCCGTATCGGCCGAGGGCGGCTTTACCGCCGAGCTCAAGCTCAAGGTTGGGCGCAATAATTACGGACTGGTCGTCAGGAATGCGGAAGGAGTAACCCGTCTGGCAGAGCTCATCATTGATGTCAAAGACGCTGATGAATACGGGCAACCGATCATGGTTTCGAAACCCATACCGAACATCTCGGTAAAATTTCCTCCCGCGGGAGCGCGGTTGACGAGCGAGACGTTGATCGTTTCAGGCATAACGGACGCGGGCAACACCGTTGAGATCAACGGCGCGCGGGTAAAAACCGACGCGGAAGGACAATTCTCCACCTCCCTGAAACTCCCGCTTGGCAAGAGCACGGTTATCGTTAAGTCCGTTGACCTTGAAGGGAACGTCGGGACCCTTGCACGTGAACTCGAGGTGACCGACAACAAGATATTCCTGCTTGCCTTTGCGGACGGGAAAATCGGCCAGCTCGTCGGCAAGGGCAATCTCGAGGAAGCGGGAATGGACAAACAGAGGGAATATTATACGGAAGGGCGGGTCGCATACTATCTCAAGGGCACGATCAAGGGGAAATATATCATTACCTCCGCTTTTGACACGGGGACCCACACGTTCGGTGAAATGTTCAACAACCTTGACAGCACGGAAAACGACCGCCTGCTGACCAACCTCGACCCGGACAAACTGTATCCCGTATACGGTGATTCCGGAACCGTGGTAAATGATGTCCAAAGCCAGGGCAAGCTGTATCTTGCGATCGACAGCGATGAATTGCACGTGATCGTGGGCAATTATGCGTTGAACCTCGGTGACACTGAACTTGCTTCGTATCGACGCACGCTCTATGGAGGCCGCGTGGCATACCAGTCCGTTTCCCGCACACAATACGGCCGGCCCGATACCACCGTCATGCTGTTCGGCGCCGAGGTGCGACAGGCGCATATCCAGGATGAATTGAGGGCCACCGGCGGGTCGCTCTATTATCTGAGCCATAAGGACATTATCGAGGGGAGCGAGCAGATTTCCCTCATCATCCGGGACAAGACCACGGGACTTACTCTGGAGAATGTCCCGCAAAAGCAAAACATCGATTACACGATAAAATACGAGGAAGGCCGCGTCCTCTTCAACCGGCCGATCCTCCAGAGTGTCGAGGGGTCCTCATTGGTGAGCCTCAATGCGGCGCAGGGGAATCCCGTCATCATCCGGGTGGACTACGAAACCCGGCTGGCGGCATTCGATAAGAAGGCGGATGGCGGACGCGTGCGAAAGCAGATCGGCGATCACGTTGCTGTCGGCATGTCGTATGTAAAAGATGAACTGCTTGACGCGAACTATGAATTGAAGGGAGTGGATTCAGAGATCAGGCTGGGGAAAAACACCCGGATAACGATGGAATACGCGGAGAGCATCGGGGTCGCCTCCCGGACGTTTACGAGCGACGACGGCGGGTTGGCATATCAGCAGATCACCCCGCTGGGCGCCCGGCAGGGGCATGCATGGAAGACGACCGTTGAAACGGATGTGGGCGAATGGGTTGACCGGCCCGACCGTCTTTTCCTGGGCGGATACCTGAAGAAGCTGGAGCCCGGTTTCATGTCGAACGGCAACGCTTTTGAGGAAGGCACCGAGAAACTCGGATTTAACGCCAAACTGCGAATGACCGAGGCCGATACCTTGCTATATCGGTTTGAAAGCGAAAAGCAGAACTCCTCTTTGACCACGACCGCCGGCTCGAGCACGTTCGATACGAACACGATCCAGGCGCAGCACCATGAGAAGCAATGGTCCGCGGAGGGCGAGTATAAGTCCGCTGCATCAGACTACGGTTTGAACCCCGGAAACCATGCCAGCTACGGCGCGGGAAGATACCGGTACAAAGTGACTGAAAAGCTCACGGCAAGCATCGAACGTCAGGAGACCATCACGGGGACACGAAATGACCAGACCACCGCGGGCGTCGATTACCAGATCGTACCATCGCTGACCATCAAGGTCAGCGAGACACAGGCCACTGCCGGCGACTCGGCGCAGGCTGGAATGGTGTATAACGCGAATAACAACCGTCTTTACGTGACCGAGCGTCTGGCGGACGATCAGGCGGGTAATAACACGACGTCCACGATCGTCGGCGGGGAAACCCCGATCGGGCCCTCCAGCAAGCTCTACTCCGAGTACCAGTGGAACCGCGCGGACGGGGCCGCGCGCGATGTTTCCCTTATCGGGGCACTCAGGAACTGGGACGCCGGGAACGGGTTGAAGTTCATGCTTTCGGGGGAGCAATCGGTCATTGACTCGAATGCCGACCGGACGAAGCGCTACAGCCTGGCCTCAGGCATCCTGTATTCCAGCAAGACCGGATTAAAGGTGTCGACCAGGAACGAGATCAGGCGGGATTACGGCACGAATGAAATGGTCCAGTATCTCACCGTGAATAATCTTGAATATAAACTGAACACGGACCTCACCGTGATCGGGAAATATCGATACAGCCTGTCCAAGGACCTCAGGAACAATACGATTATCGCCGGGTTTGATGAAGCCTGCGCGGGATTGGCCTATCGGCCGGTCGCGCACGATTGGTTCAACGCCCTTGCCAAGTATACGAGCTTGTCCCAGCAGAATGCGTCATCACTGGCGCCGACGCAAGAGGTGAAGACAAAGACCGATGTGTTCTCCGTGGAGTGGTCGGCCGAGTTGTCCCGGTACGTGGAATGGGTTGAGAAGGAAGCAGCCAGGATAAAGACGGAAAAGACCGAAGACAGAGACCCGATGACCACGCATACCTATCTCTCTATTCACCGTCTAAATTTCCACCTCTGGAAGCCGGTCGACCTCGGCATTGAATACCGGGTGCTGTGGCAGAAAGAGGCCCAGGACCAGCGGGAAGGATTTGTAACGGAAATTTCCTGGAAGATGGTAAAATACCTTCGCTTCGGGGTGGGTTATAATTTCACGGACTTCTCGGACAACGAATTTTCAGACAATAATTACTCGGTGCATGGATGGTTTGTGAGGCTGCAGTCCCTTTATTGAGAAAACAATGGGTTTTGTCAGGAACAATTTAAGGCTGTTGATGGAATTGGTGGCGGTCGTCGGACTGGTGCTGTTGTTTTTCAGCATCTTCCTCGGAACGCTCAATATCATATTTCCCACCGGCACCAGCTTCAGCGAATTGATGGAAAAAGGGGGGGGCTTGTCCCCGGCTTCGTCGAGACGCCAAGCAGGCCGGGATGCCGACACCCTGGAGCAGCCGATCGTATTAAGCAAGCTGACCAATATGGTCAAGAACAAGCGTTCGGACGATATGGTGTGGACATTCTCACACGTTGGGCTGAACTTGTATGATCGGGACGCGGTCCAGACGTTCAAAGCCGCATCCGTTCACCTTACGATAGATTCGGGAGATAATTACCTTGAGATGGGCGAAAACTCGCTCATCATAATAAGCCTGAATGAAAAAAATGTGGGAACAAACAAGAAGAGGTCCCTCCTCGTCATGGTCGACGGGCAGCTTAGAGGCAAGCTGTCGCAAAGCGGCAAGGAGCAGCGCACGATGGAGATCTCGACCCCATCCGCCGTGATCCGCGTTCCTGCGGGGGAGAAAGACCTCAGCGGCGCGGAATTCAAGGTCTCCATCAACAAAGACCAGTCATCAACCTTCACGGTCCTGAAGGGGACCGCGGAAGTCGTCGCGCAGGGGCAATCTGTCCTGGTCAAGGGGAATCAGACCACGACCGTCAGCGTGAACGAGCCGCCCCCGGTTGCCCGGGACTTACCCCGTGAAGTGACGCTTATTGATCCGATGCCTGAGCAGGTCATGTATTATCGGGACATTCCGCCCCGGGTCAGATTTTCCTGGCTCCCGTTTCCCGATGAACGGGAGTATCATATTCTCGTGGCGAAAGACAGGGAGTTCAGCACGCTGGTCACGGATGAATGGGTAACAGAGCCTTTCTTTGTCCACGGAAATCTCAAGGAAGGCATCTATTTCTGGAAAGTGGGCCTGAGGAAGAAGACTCTGTGCGAGACGCGGCAAATACGCATGGCGCGCATCACGAAGGCCCCGGCCCTCCAGTTTGAGTCGATTCCCCGGGTCGTACGGGCGGATCGTTACGTGATCAAAGGAACGACCGACCCCCGCGCCCGGGTGATCATCGAAGGCAGGGATGTGGGAACTGATGAAGCGGGCAGGTTTGAATACACCCTCAGGCTGCAGCAGGGTGTCAACGTCATCGTTGTTGAAGCCATGGACAAAGCAGGCAATATAACCTATGGGGTAGTCAGAATAGTCGCAAAAAACTGAGCGAGGTATCTATGTTGAAAAACATGCGGTTCCCGATACGATTTAAAATCCTTGTCATTTTGCTTCTTCTGGTGACCTCGGCGGTAAGTCTCATTACCCTCACGATGGCGAGGTTCTTCCACGACGATAAAACAACCTATATTCGCGATATCACGTCGGTGGTCGCTCTTCATATGGCGGAAGAGACCCGCTCGATGATGATCGGATATGAGGAAAAGCTCAGGATTTTTGCAAACCTTATCTATGACCGGGGTCTTTCGGAGGAGCAGAAGTCTGAACTGCTCAAACGGTTGTTCGCGGACCTGCAGCAGTTCGTGGCCATTACTGTTTATCAGAATGGAACGGAGCGGACGGTCGTGTATGATGCTTCGACATTCAATACAAAGGACTTTACGCGGGATGCCTTTGCGCACTACCGCCGTACCCATCCGCTTCCCCTTGAGCGGATACAGGCGGGCGAGGTCTATGTGGAAGACACCCTGCTTTCGGAAAAGGTGCCCACCTTTACCATGGCGATCGCACCGCCGATTCCGGACGCGAATGCGCCCGTGGTGATTGCCGCCCTGGTACGGATGGAAAGCCTGATGAACCTGTCTTCCCGCTCAAAGGTTTTTGAGACTTTCATTTTTGACGCGAATGGCGTATTCTGGTCACACACCGATCCGGGCCAGCTCTCCAGGCAGGTTTCAAAAAAATGGATGGATACCGTTACGGGTCTCAGGGAAGGGAAAACCGCCGGGACGACCATCGAGTATACCCAGAACAACATTGAGATGATCGGAGGGTTCGCCAACGTCAGTTTCGGCGGTTTGACGGCCGGGGTGCAGATACCGAAAAAGGTCGCCTATCTGACCGCCCGGGAATTGCTCAACAACCTCATCTGGGTCGCCCTGGCCATTCTTATCGTGTCCGCGATCGTGAGTCTTTTCGGATCACGAATGCTGACAAAACCGATAGAAAAACTTTCAAAGGCATCCCGGATCGTCGCCAAAGGACAGTTCGACGTCAAGGTGAACATAACCTCGCGAGATGAGATCGGCATGTTCGCCGATTCTTTTAACCAGATGGCCTCAGAGCTCGAAAGCCGCGAAAAGGCCCTCAAGGACTCGCAAACCGCGCTTATTCAATCGGAAAAGATGGCCGCCTTCGGGCAGTTGGGGGCCGGTATCGCGCATGAAGTAAAGAACCCGCTGGCAGGCATACTCGGGTTCGCCCAGCTTACGCTGCGAAAGCTCGAGAAGGACAACCCTCTCTACGACAACCTTGCCATGATCGAGAAAGAGGCCAAGCGGAGCAAGACGATCATTGAAAATCTTCTCAAGTTCGCCCGGCAGGAAAAAGTGGTCTTCGACAAGGTCGCCATCAACCTGGTCGTGGAGGAGTCCATGGCGATCGTCAGGCATCAGCTCGAACTGAACAAGATAAAGCTGGAAAAGGAGCTGATGCCGGAATTGCCGCCCATTGACGGCAATGCAAATCAGCTTGAGCAGGTGTTGATGAACCTCTTCATGAACGCCCAGCAGGCGATGGCGGGCAATCCCGGCAAGATAAAGGTGTCGACGCTCCTGCTCCCTCCCAACAAGGTGGAAGTGCGGATCAGTGATGCGGGTCCTGGAA
The DNA here is from genome assembly GCA_023229435.1 of Nitrospirota bacterium. Classification (NCBI taxonomy): domain Bacteria; kingdom Pseudomonadati; phylum Nitrospirota; species Nitrospirota bacterium. The sequence continues at coordinate 40,638 of JALNZF010000005.1, read as the reverse complement.
TGTCCAAAGAGGTCCAGGCAAAAATATTTGAGCCGTTCTTCACTACGAAACCGGCGGGGCAAGGCACCGGGCTTGGGCTTTCAGTAAGCTACGGGATCATCAAAGAGCATCGGGGGGATATCCGCGTGGAAAGCATTCCCGGAGAGGGGGCGACGTTCATCATCACCCTTCCCGCGGCAGTTCAACCGGATATGACGCCTTTACCGGGTGATCACATCGGTTCTCCGGCATGACGTTGAGGAATAACATTTGCTGAAGAATACCGCGGATAAGCAGAGGCAGAGAAGCAGCAGAAAACGGCAGAAGGATGGGCCAACGATGAATACCTATCAGGACAGGAGACGACCATGAAGCCGGGTATTCGTATTATGGTTGTTAATGATGACGAAAAGCTCAGGGACATTGTTTCACAGACCCTGAGCGATGACGGTCATGAAGTTACCAAGAAAAGAAGCGGTGAGGAGGCATTGGATGCCTTCCGAAAATATCCGTTTTCCCTGGTCATCGCAGATATTGAGATGCAAAGTATGAGCGGAATAAAGCTTCTTCAGGAGGTCAAAAAGCTTCACCCTGATTCCGAGGTCATCCTGATAACGAACTATCCCGCTATCGAGACGGCGATCGAGGCCCTCCGCCTCGAAGCCTGTGATTATATCATGGACACCTATGACAGCCTCGATTTGATCTCGTCCGCGGTAAACCGCGCAGTCGAAAAGATAAAACAGACCGAAGAACATTACCGACTGCTCGATATGCTCACGAAGCAGAACAAAGAACTGGAACAATCCCGGATAAAATTCACTGATTTGGCCGTCCGCGACGAGGTAACGGGATTATACAACGCCCATTATTTTCATGAGGCCCTCGCCATTGAATTGAACCGGTCCAGCCACCACCATCGGAACGTATCGGTGGTCTTTCTTGATGTCACCTGGCATAACTCCGACCGCAGCACCCGGGGACATGAGGAAAAGGCACGTCTGCTTTGCACCGTGTCCCAGATTATAAAAAAGAGACTCAGAAAGTCCGATCTGCTCGTGCGATACCGAGATGAAACATTTGCAATCCTTCTCCCTGAAACGCCCCGGGACGGCACCCAATGCGTCATCGAGAGCCTTCGGCGGCTTTTGTCTGAACATCCCTTTCAGGGAGCGGAGGGAAACATCACGGTCAGCATGAGAATGGCTGTTTACCCGGAAGACGGCGCCGACGGCACTGCTTTGATCAATAACGCTACCCACTGTTAGGCAGAGGGATCGAGCGGCAATGACAGGGCGCTGCGGTTTTCAATAGCTTCGAACGAAGGGATGGACCCCTTTGGCTCCTGATTCAGTTTCGTCCGGGGATGTTTTCTTAAACGCACGGGTTGATATTCCCCGGACCGCTCTGCTTCGGATTGGAAGCCGGGGACTGATCGTCTTCTGTATGGATTTGCAACGTGATTTTGAGGTATGATGTGGATCGTTGAGGTTCCTTCCGGCCAGGGAGAACTCGAGGAGATGGGTCCCGGTGAATGAAAAGATGGCAAAACCTTTTCGAATACTGGTTGTGGATGATGACGAAAGTCTCCGGACCGTGGTGTCCCAGGTGCTCACCGAAGACGGCCACGAGGTGACGACCGCGAGAAGCGGCGAGGAGGCGCTGGAGGTTTTCCGAAAAGATCCCTATCCGCTGGTTATTACCGATATCGTGATGGAAAACATGAGCGGCATGGAACTCCTTCAGTCGGTCAAGCAGCTCCGCCCCGATACCCAGGTAATCATCATGACCAGCCATGCCACGCTGGACACTACGGTTTTTGCCATTCGGGCCGGCGCCTATGACTATCTCATCAAGCCCTTTGAAGAGATTGAGTTGATCTCCACCGTGGCCGGCCGCGCACTGGATAAGATCCGCCTCATGGAGGAGAACCAGAACCTGATACTGCAGCTCAAACAAAAAAACGAGGAACTAAAAGGGGCAAACACCCTTCTCAAGGAACTGTCCATCCGTGACGGACTCACGGGATTGCACAATCATAAATACTTTCAGGAGACCCTTGCCCTGGAGATTCTCCGGTCCCGTCGAAAGGGGGTGATATTTTCCCTGATCTTCATGGACGTGGATTTTTTCAAGCGGTACAATGACACCTATGGTCATCCGGAAGGTGATAACCTGCTCATCCTGCTGTCAAATTTTCTGAAAGAATGTTTCCGAAAGTCCGATCTCATCGCTCGGTATGGAGGAGAAGAATTCGTCGCCCTCCTTCCCGAAACATCGAAAGAGCTTGCGTTCCAGATTGCCGAGAGTGTTTGCCATAAGGTCGCTGAATATCCTTTCCCGGGAAAGGACACCCAGCCATTCGGGAAGGTTACGATCAGCCTGGGAGTTGCCGCCTTCCCGGAAAACGGCAATGACGGCTCCACCCTGGTCAAGCATGCAGATCAGGCACTCTATCGGGCGAAGGAGAGTGGAAGGAATAAAGTCTGCTGAAGAATCCCGCTCGGCGACCCCGCTTTTCGTTTACCCGCGGCTTGTTACGCCCATCCGGGCATGCATGTTTTCTTATGCAACTTCATACACCGTAACCGTGCCGAACGCTTTCCGTTGTGCGATAACCATATTCCGGCATCACCAATATCTTTGTTTCGAATGATCGGGGAAACAGCATCCAATGAATGGAGCGCATTGAGGGGAAAAGGATTTCTGTTGCTTGATCCTCCGGTGCGGCGGGATTCTCATGAGACTTCTCTGCGGATTCTTGAAAACGCTGCAGGGGCCTGGCTCTGAAACACGAGGAACGAGCGAGAGAACAGCACATCAAAATTCAAGGGCTTGGCTGATCCTCATCTCTTCTTCCCGTCCCCGGCTTTGGGTGAGAAAGCCCAGCACCTCTCCCACCGGAATCGGATGACTGATGATGTTGCCCTGCATCGCATAACAGCCTTCAGCGCAGAGTACCTTCATCTGCGGCTCCGTTTCCACCCCTTCCGCCACAACATGAAGGTTCAGACTGCGCGCCATGGCAATGATCGCCCTGGCGATCGCCGTATCATCGACGCCGATAGTAATATCCTTGACAAATGCCCGGTCAATTTTTATTTCGTGGATGATAAAACTCTTCAAATAACTTAATGACGAGTAGCCAGTGCCAAAATCATCCATTGAGAACCGCACTCCTCTGCTCGATAATTCGTAAAATATGTCCATAATCTCGGCAGAATGCTGCATGACTATGCTTTCGGTGATTTCCAGCATGAGGTAACCGGGTTCCAGGCCGCACGCCTCAAGCGCGCCGGCTACTGTCTCGATAAAATTATGCTGTTGTAACTGCTGTCCGGATATATTCACTGACACGCGGAGCGAGGCATGACCGTTCTTCTGCCACTCCCGGTTCTGTGCACATGCGGTGCGCAGCACCCATTCTCCGAGAGGCACGATCAATCCCACCTCTTCAGCCAGGGGAATGAACTCATCCGGCATGATGATCCCCCTGTCCGGATGCTGCCAGCGCAACAATGCTTCCATGCCGATGATCGTGCCGGTGCGGATATCTATCTGGGGCTGGTAGAAAAGCACAAACTCATCTTGGTCCAGCGCCCTCCGCATGCGTGCCTCCATGGACAGCCGTTCGACCGTCGTCACGTTCATGGTTTGCTGGAAGTACTGGTAATTATTTTTCCCCCTGCTCTTGGCCTCGTACATGGCGATATCCGCGTTCTTGAGCAGAGTGTCAAGGTCCTCACCATCGATCGGATACAGGGCAACACCGATACTGGCGGTGATGAACACTTCATGGCCGGCGATCATAAACGGTCTCGCCAGGGTTTCGAGGAAGCGCTGCGCCACGATCGCCGCGTACGGCGACTGGTTGATCTCGGTAATCAGAATCGTGAACTCATCGCCGCCTTGACGGGCGATGGTCACTCCGGAATCCTCCACACTCCGGTGGGTGACGGTATCAGTTGAACGGATACTCTCGGTCAGACGCAGGGCAACCTCTTTCAAAAGCAAGTCTCCGGCCTGATGGCCCAGGGTGTCATTAATACGTTTAAAATTGTCCAGGTCGACAAAGAGCAGCGCAAGAAGGTGTCGATGACGCATGGCATGAGAAATGGCCAACTGCAGGCGGTCCTGGAACAGGAGGCGATTCGGGAGATTGGTCAGGCTGTCATAATAGGCCATTTTTGTTATCTGCGCCTGTGCATGCTTGAGGTTGCTGATATCGATAAAGCTTTCAATAAGATGATTCCGGCCTTTATACGGTATCTGCACAACGGACTTTAAAATCGGTTTCCGGCCGCCATTGGCAATCAGGAGTTCGCGTTCGGAGTTATCGATCAAAAAGTGATGGTCGGAAATGGGGCAGTTCCCGATCTCCGCGGGGCAGATGAAGTTATGACATACGCGTCCGAGGACCTGTTCCTTCAAAGAACCGATCATCTTAAGGGCGGCATCATTCACATCAACGATCTTGTGCGTCTCGGGATCAATGACGACAACACCGGCATGGATCGAATCCAGGATCTGCTTCAGTTGTGTTTCGCTTGCCCGGAGGGCATCCTCAGCCAGTAAGCGTTCCTTAAGAACCGCGTTGATCTGATCAAGCATTCGGTTGAAAAACCGGGCGAGATAGCCAAATTCGTCCGCCGCACGGGTGTCGAGCCGGAGAGCAAGGTCTCCTCCTGAAACAGCGTTCGTGGCATGGATGAGTGTTTGAAACGGTCTTGTGATAAACATGCGGATAACCCAGGTGAGAAAGAAGCCGAACAAAAGGGCCACGACTCCCGTTAAGGCGAACAATCCATTGCGGCGGGCCTTGGCGCTCTCATGGATCGGCGGGAAAAAGATCTCCAGTGTCATTGCCTGTCGTTGTGTCTGGAGCTCCGGCCCGTTGATATGCACCAGCCGGATGAGGGAGAACGTCTTGTCGGGCGGTTGCCCCACCAGAAGTCGCTGCTGATTAAAGGTCAGGGCGACACCTGAAAAATGAAACGATGCGAAATGCCTTCGAACAGCGGATTCGATGGTAGACGCTGCTATTTGCGGAGAGCCTTCCAGGTCCGCCGCGATCTGGTAGGCAAACTGGTCTGCCTGGGCAGACCAGTCGCTTTTTATTTTATTTTCGACATTTTGGAGAGAAAATATGGTGAATACAAGGCCGACAAATACAACCCCGTATAACACCGCGGCCGTGATCTTGATAGCGATACTGGCCCGCCAGTTTTTTACCCAGTCGTCGGATATGTGGAGACCCTCATCCATTATCGAAAGCCTAATTTCTTAAATGAGATCGATATGGGGCAGATGCCGGTAATACCCGCCATGAAGAGGGCAAACCCCACGAACCAGGGAAAAAACCAGAGGGTCCTGGGAAAGACGAAGCAAGAAACAAGGAGGAGAATCGAAATGACCAGTCTGAAAGCACGCTCAGCCTCAAAGTTGTACTTGCCTGTTCGTAGAGCGTCCGTGGCTATCTCGAGATATGCGGGACTCTGTCTCAGTTTTGAAATCATACTGGGAATGCGCCAGTTAGTAAGACCTTCGAAGGTGATTATGCCGATATAAACATACAGGAGGTCATTCCATTCGAAGAACATGATGATAAGCAATGTCGCGCCAAGCAGCAGTCTGAAGATACGTTCACTCATGCTGTCCTCCGTTCGTCCGATCTGATTTCTTCAGGCAATACACACCGGTGTCCCGGGTATTCTTTTTGATTCGGGATGATTTTACATGAAACTTGAGGGGAACACAATAAAAAACTGTCGGGTCATTACACACGATGATGCAACGCGAGACCCACGCACAGAGTTTTATTTTTCAAGACAGGAAGAGCCCGTGTCGTTATGTGTTCGAGGACAAAGATCATGGTACAACCAGGGCGCCGAACAGTTGAACGTTGATACTGCAGGCATCTTGACCGATTACGCTCGTCATCAATACTTCCGCAGGGATGTAGCCCGATATCTGCTTGCTGTGCAATAAGAAAATGCCGGTTATGAGTATTATTTTTATGCAAACGTACTTTAGTTGTATTGACTTCATGTTATTTCAGGTATTTAATAATAATCATTGTATGCTCCGCGCTTATCAGACGGCAGCGCGTATCTGCTTTTTTGCACACCAGTAATTATCAACTCGTTTGAATTAATTCAACCTGACACATAAATAATCCGGTAATATAGTATATCGGGTATGAGAGCTTTCATTGAGAAAGGAGACATGCATGTTAAAAGAGTTCAAGGAATTCATCCTGCAGGGAAATGTAGTGGACCTCGCGGTCGGCATCATCATCGGCGGGGCCTTTGGAAAGATCGTCACCTCGCTGGTGAATGATGTCCTGATGCCGCCGCTCGGGAGGATCCTGGGCAATGTTGATTTCAGGGGGTTGTTCATCAACCTTTCGGGAACATCGTATCCATCGCTTGTTGCCGCCAAAGAAGCAGGGGCGGCCACCATAAACTATGGGATGTTCATCAACACAATAATAGATTTTATCATTGTGGCGGCAGCAATATTTATCCTGATCAAACAGGTCAATCGTTTTAAGAAACCAGTGGAAGTTGCAGCTCCGGCCACCAAGGCATGTCCCTACTGCCTGTCCAATGTGCCGATCAAAGCGACCCGTTGTTTCGCGTGCACATCGGATTTGAAAAATGCGTGATAAAAGAATACGCTGGAGTCAATAACAACAGCAGCAAAAAAATCGATAAAAGGAGATCACAGTATGATGAAACGCAGTCTGGTCGTGATGGCAGTCGGAATTTTTTTTCTGGTAGCATCGTTTGCATTTGCCGGGATGCCCAAGACATACCAGGTGACAGGACCGGTGCTGGAGCTGACAAATGACATGATCGTTGTTCAGAAAGGGAAAGATCGCTGGGAGATCGCCCGCGGAGCGGATGTTAAAGTGACGGGCGACCTCAAGGTCGGCTCGAAAGTAACGATCGAGTACCGGATGAATGCAGCTTCGATCGAGGTCAAAAATGCAGAAAAGAAAAAGGGCAAGTAAGGAAGTCGCAAATTTCTGATTTACCGGCCAGCCGGGACTGAGTGAGCAATTATATCCTCGCGAGACCTTGGGACAAGGTCCTTGCGGGGATTTTTTTTAAAGAGAGGGAGTGACAACGAAGAAAGCAGCAGCAATAAAAAACCGGCTTATTTCATCACGGCAGGTTACCTCGGACCGGCAGTGGTTGCATCGAGTGATACCTGTTCCCATCTAAATAACTGCGGGGACATGTTTCATGTGCATGACAAATTGATCCGTCATCACAGACATTTTCAACAACCTGCAAATGAGCGACCCAATGATGTTCCGGCCTTCCCGTCGTCGTGTCGAGCAAGACCTTTCACACCTTCAAGGAACGATTTCTCCTGGAGAGCCTCATCCACAAATAGCCTGCGCCTGCGAGGCTCAGGATCGGAAGCACCGGCAGGTCGGGCAGATGCAGAACAGACTCCAACCACTTCTCGAACCCGCTTTCATTGCTGAGGATCGCGGCAGCGAAGATCAGCGAGGCAATGATGAAACCGTGTGCGATGTTCAGGCCGGACCTGTCCGTTCCGCGCGCATTGCTTCGGTGGTCATTAGCCGCGCTCCAGGAGGCCGGTTGGTCGAGCAGGCTTATTGCCCTGGCCCCATACTTGGAAACCAGCTGTTTCAGCCTCTTTGCCTCGAACGGGATCGCCTTCAGCAGCTTCTGCACGTCATCGAGCTTGGGGGCAGTGGTCATGGTCTTCTGCACAAAGGCGCTCATATACTCCACGAGATTGATCTCCGGGTCGAGTGACAAACAGGTTCCCTCAAGCGTGGTGATCGCCTTGGACATGACCACGAATTCGTTCGGTATGATGATCCCGAAATCCAGACAGGTGTTCAGCAGCCGTTCCATCATATGCGAGAACGGGATCCCCGCCGCCTTAATGATGTGCATCTCCGAAAGGACCTCGTTCATCCGGCGGCGAAAATTCACCAGGTCTATGTCGCGGCTGTTGACGTTGCACAATTCCAGGAACGAATCGGTGATCCTCGTTACCTGTTCCTCCGACATGCCGTACAGGATGTCAAGGGTCCACGCACGCATGTCCTCCGGCAGATAACCCACGATCCCGCAATCGAGATAGGCGATGGTGTTGTTCTTCAGCAAGAAGATGTTTCCCGCGTGGGGGTCGCCGTGAAAGAACCCGTCGACCAGGATCTGCTTCAGCATGGAGTCCGCAATGAGGCGGGCCACGACTTTTCTGTCGATCTCGTCCAGCGGCGCCTTCAGGACATTGACGCCACGGAGGTATTCCATCACGAGGACCTTCCTGGTAGTGAGGTCGCGATAGATTCTGGGAAAGGACACTCCGGGATAGTCCTTGAAGTGGTAGGCAAAGTGGAGCGCGTTCTTCCCTTCCTGGCGGAAATAGAGCTCCCGGTCGGTCCATCGAGAGAACTCCCGGATGAGCATGACGGGCCGGTTCTTCCTGATCGAGGGGAAGAACCGCTCCAAAAATTCCGCAAAGAACATCATGATAAGGATGTTCGACACCGTCTCTTCCCGGATCCCGGGCCGCTGGACCTTGACCGCCACCTCTTCACCTGTCCGGAGCCGCGCCCGATGGACCTGAGAAATTGAGGCCGCGGCCACGGGGGTCTCGTCGAATTCGCTGAAGATCTCGGCATAGTCTTTTCCCAGCTCGCTCTCCAGCACCGTTTTTACCTCGGCAAAGGGGAACGGCGGGACCTGGTCCTGCAGTTTTTTGAATTCCGTGCAGCACTCGAGGGGGACCAGGTCCGGCCTGAGGCTCAGGAACTGTCCTAACTTTATATACGTGGGCCCGAGTTTTACCAGGGCCTCCCGCGCGACGTCCGGCGCGTTGTAGTTCTTCTTTTTTGGCATGAGGTACTTGCTGATGACATTCCCGTATTTTGCGGAGGGATCGAACTTGAAATGGTAGGGCAGGCGGAAAACGTAATGATTGCCCAGGATGAAGAGAATCTGGGCAAAGCGTTTCGTACTGCGAACATACGTGAATACCGATGCCATAGAATATATTCCTTTCCAGAGAAGGCATGGTTGTGCTGACGGGGAGGGTATATCAATGTGAATGTATACAATTATATGCTTATGTTCTTTATTGTCAAGGGGAAGGCTGGAATAAGTTCAGCATTCAGTGTTCAGCGAAAGGACCGGACGGGGATCTCTGTGCAGACAGTTGCCACGCGAAGCACCGTTAGTACTCTACAATATCTCGTGATGTAGATCGTTCAAACTTGGATTGGGAGCCCGGTCTAAACCTTCGCAACCCGTACGAGGCTGTTGTTCTCGTTCAGGCCGTCGATGATGGCGCCGAGACCCGCCATGTTCTGGAGGTAGTTCAGGGCGTCCTGGGAGATCTCTTCTCCCGGGACCAGCAGCGGAATGCCCGGGGGATAGACGGTCACGATCTCTGTCGAGACCCTGCCGACGGAATCGTTCACGTTCACCAGCTCGCTGTCCGAATAGAAGGCGTCACGCGGGGTCATGATGAAGCTGTTCGTGAGCAACGGCGGATGGACCTTGTCGAGCGGCAGGAGCGCGCCCTGGAGCCCGGTCTCGGCGGATATCACCTTGAGCGCTTCCACAAGACGATCCAGATCGTCCTGGCGGTCGCCGATCGAGACGATGACGAGTACGTGGAAGGGATCCGCCATTTCAACCTGGATATCGAACCGGGCGTTCAGCTCATGGGACACGTGGTAGCCCGAGAGTCCCATGTCAGACACGGTAATGGTCAGCTTGGTCACGTCCATGTCCGCCATGCCGGCCTGCTTTGCCTGGTCCTTGGTGAAGCAGGTGATGCCGGGGATCAGATTGATCCTGGCGCGGGCCTCCTCGGCGAGCTTGATGGTCCGGGTGAGCAGCTTTTTGCCTTCCGTGGCCATCTGCATGCGCGCCAGGTCGAGGGAGGCCATCAGGATATAGGACGGGCTCGTGGTCTGGAGGAGCTTCAACGTATTGGTGACGTCATCAAGGTTGACCCTGCCGGCGTTTGCGTGAAGCATGGATGCCTGGGTCATGCCGCCGACGATCTTGTGGGTTGACTGAACGCACATGTCCGCTCCGGCCTCGAGGGCGCAGGTGGGAAGCTTGGGGTGGAACTTGAGATGCGGTCCGTGCGCTTCGTCCACAAAGACCGAAAGACCCTTTTCGTGGGCAAAGGCAATGATCTTTTCGACGTCGGCACAGAGCCCGTAGTAGTTCGGGCTGGTGATCAGCAGCGCACGCGCTCCGGGATTGGCATCAATGGCTTCTCTGACCGTTTCAAAGGTCACATTCAGGGTAAGTTTGAGGTTATGGTCGAAATCGGGTTGGAAGAATATGGGCTGCGCCCCGCTCATGATCAGGCCGGTGAGGACCGACCGGTGGCAGTTTCGGGCGATCAGGACCTTGTCGCCCGGGCCGGTTGTGGCCGCAACCATGGCATGGTTCCCCACGGTGGTTCCGTTCACCAGGAAATAGGATCGGTCCGCGCCGGCTGATTTGGCTGCAAGCTCCTGGGCCTCTTTGATAACGCCCGTCGGATTCTGCAGGGAATCCACTTCATCGAGGGTGGTGAGGTCGATCGAAAAGACGCGCGGTCCCACGAACTTGCGGAACCGGGTGGCTATGCCTTTGCCGCTCTTATGTCCGGGGGTATGGAAGGAGACCTTGCGGCTCTCCGCAAGGTTGACCATTGCGTCAAACAGGGGGGTGCGGAACTGCTCATCCTCGATTCGTGAAGGAGGAGGATTCATCGGCGTCAATGATAGGTGAAGAGGGGCGCATTGTCCTCTATGATCTTGGTCTCTTCAGCCAGGGCCTTGCGAATATGTTTGGGCAGCATGAACATGCCCTGGTTCGTGATGCCGTCGTAATAACGGTTCTCACCCTTGATCCGCTTCTTGATCATGGCATCCAGGTCTTTGGGGGCGAATGTTCGGGGATCGAGGTTCTTCGAGGCCAGGGTGAAGCCCCAGGGGAGGGCGAAGGACGGTATGGACACCGCATAGGGCGCCACCACCGGGAATACCGCGTTCAAGGTCTTGTCCACTGCCGTGAAGTTCAAAAGCTGATGCAGTGCCGTGGTGCCGGCCTGAAGTGATATGGTGCCGTCCGGGCTCAGCCGCTCTTTCACGATCTCGTAGAACTCGCGGGTGTACAGGAGGTATGCCGGGCCTTCTTCAACAGGTTCGGAGATATCGATGATGATCACATCATAGGTGTCGGTCGTTTCCTCAAGGTACTTGCGCGCATCCATGTACCTGAGGTCGGTCCGCGGGTCATCAAAGGCGCCCTGGTGCCACTCGGGCAGGAGCTCCTTTGATTTTTCAACCACTTCCTGGTCGATGTCCACCATCATGCAGTACTCGACGCTGTTGTGGCGGAGCACTTCACGAAGCGTGGCGCCTTCGCCGCCGCCCACGATGAAGACGCGCTTCGGGTTCGGGTGGGTAAGCATGGCCGGGTGGACCAGTGCCTCATGGTAGATGAACTCATCGGTGACCGTGGACTGCATCTTGCCGTCCAGCACCAGGCACCGGCCATAGCTCCCGCTGTCCATGATCTCCATCTTCTGGTATTTGGTTTGGCTCGCATAGTGGATCATCTTGATGCCGTGCAGATGCCCCTCGTCGGGGCTCGTGTACTCAATGAACCACTTGTTGCTCTTGGGCTCTATCATGCCTGGACCAGTTCTCCCTGCGCGACGGGCTTATGGGGAAGCTTTTCGGTGCCAAGGACGCCCCTCTTTATCTCGAGGATCGAGGGATTCTGGGATTGGAACTTCTCAATGAGGTAGTTTGCGGCGACCCTGGGGTCGATCAGGTCCCCGCAGGTGAAGACATCGACTGCGGCATAGCCGTATTCCGGCCAGGTGTGGATGGCAAGGTGGGATTCGGCGATGACCACCATCCCGCTGATGCCAAAGGGGCTGAACTCGTGGAAAGCGACTTCAACAATGGTCGCTTTTGCCTCAAGTGCGGCATTTTTGAGTGTTTCCTGTACAAACTCTAGATTACTCAGTGTTGTGCGGTTGCAATCCCGCAATTCCAGCAACAAGTGGGTTCCTAATGCGTGCAACCTGTTTGCCTCCTTCTCCGCCTGCTTCACAAGCTCCGGGATGCCACCCGGTCTCCGCAGACACTGCCTCCCGATCTCTCCGGAGGGTTAAAGTTCGATGCCAATCCGTCTCAACGTCAGACGGTGCCAAAAAAAGAAAAACTTAGTTGTCATTTATCAAAAATTGAACTCTTTGTCAAGAGTAAAAGTGATTCGCGCTCATTTTTTTCTTCCACGCTGTTCTCTGTTTCGCCGAGACCGCTCGCGAGGAGTTCGAGGGCTCTTTTTTTGTTGCGCAATATACTCTTTTTCTCACCGAATGCAAGTGAAAATTGACGCCCGCGAAAAAAAACTTTACTTCTATCCCCGATAGTTTTAATATTGCCCCCTGTGCTCCCGCCGGGAGTCGCCGGAGCGTCACCATTCGGGATTTTTGGGGCTCGAAACCCCCGGTCTTCCGACTTCTGACCTCTGTATTTTGGAGGAACCGCCATGTCGTCAGACAACAATGGCTTCATCGAGATCGCTTCCGTGCTTGTGAACCCCGAGATCTTCACCCGTCCCTACACCTGCGACGTGGTCGGCTATGACTGCAAATCGCAGTGCTGCTACCGCGCCTGCATCGTTCCCGGGCACGAGACCAGACGGATCGAGGCGAACTTTGACGACATCCTTTCGTATCTCGGCCCGGAGAACCGGGAAGTGCTCAAAAAGAACGGTACGATCCTTGCCGACTGCAAAAAACAGTGCCCCAAGGGCTGCGAGATCCACGAAGACGAGGCGCAGGCCATCAAGCGGGCCTTCGGGGGCGAGGAATTCCGCTGCGTGCTGATCCATAACAACATCTGCTCCCTGCTCTACACGAACAAGGAAGGGCTCAAATACTGCGCCGTGCATACTTACGCCCTGGACAAGGGCCTGGTCTGGGAAGAATACAAGTTCGCGGACTGCGTTCAGTACCCACTTGCCTTCTACTCGGACAAAAACGGGAAGCAGGTGCTTTCGATCCAGGACACGCCCTACCTCAACCACATCCCGTGCATGAGCAGGCCGAAGGGCGAGCCCATGTACAAAAGCCTCAGGAAGACCATCGAGACGTACCTGAGCAAGGATTTCTATAAGGAACTGGATGCTTACGTTGGGAAGAGTGCGGAATGCCCCCGATAGAGGCTTTCGAGGGCAGGCTCCGTGCGGAGTGCGGCAGAACCGGCGGCAAACACTGGGAAGAAGGGTAAGAAGAATTAAAGAAGTCCTCTCCCCCGGTGAGGGATCGAGGTGAGGGGCGTTACATGAATCGCCGAGCCTCGACGAAGGAGCTTTTCCAGTAGGGGTCTTCGAGGCTCTCTGTTCGGACCTGCCCACCGGTGCTGGGGGCGTGGACAAAGGTATCGCCGCCGAGATAGATGCCGACATGGGAATATGTCTTCCCGCGCTCGTTAAAGAACAGAAGATCGCCGATCTGCATATTTTCTTCGATTGGCAGGGTGATGGCCCTGAGCGCCTTCGTGCCGTGGGGCACGTCCAGGCCAGCGGCCTGATAGCTGTATTGCACCAGGCCGCTGCAGTCGAAGCCCGCGGGGCTGTTTCCTTTGTACTGGTAGGGTCTGCCGATCATGGAGACTGCGGTGAAGGCGGCTTGCTCACCGATGGTTGTCTCGACAGGGTCGGCTATCTCGCCGACAGCGGGGATGCGGTCGGTCTTCTCGCCTGTCGTTGTGGGGATACGGTCGGCTTTCTCGCTGATATCGGGGGTATTGTCAAATGGGGGCACAGTGGTTACCGTGGCGCACCCGGAGAGAATGCTGATTCCGAAAAGAACAGTAAAATGAAGAAAATGCTTACGAAAGGTCGAGCATCTTCGGCCTATATTGCGACTAATCTTCATACGGGCCGAGGAACCGCTTACCATTGAAGTGAAGAAGATGTGTCGGGGATTCGGCAAACCAGGCTTCCGTCTCCCATGAGATATCGTTAAGATACTTGATCATTGCGCGCCGTTCTAGAAACGCCGTCACAAACACCAACCCGATCTTTGCTCCAGCAAAAAGCTCCTTCAGTTCCTGTCTCCGCTTCGGGTTTACCGGGCCGTGGCTTGTTACTGCTTCGATCAGAACAAGCCAGTCCTTCTCAACGTGATGCACCACAACATCCGGCATCTTTCCATGTTCTTCAATCTCTACCCCAATCGCCCTCAGAGCATTGGGGTCGAAATATGACCATTTTTCCTTAGTATCGCTAACATAAAGTACACGCCCAGCCGGAGTATACAGTGAGCATAAATTATCAAGGACCTTCTTTACCAATACATTCTGCCTGCCCGGCAAAAGCTTGATCTCCTTACCGTTCGACAGCGCAACCGGGATCTGCCGCATCTCACGTTCTTTTCCATGACGCTTTTCCAAAGTTTTCATGGTTTGCCTCTACTCGCTCTCTTGGCTCATTAAATTATCTCGCCGGATTCCCGGAGCAGTTACAAACTGCACGTTGCATTAGGCTACAGGAATATCCCAACTTGGGTTTATCGCCCGCCTCGTGGTATAAATGACTGAATGAAAAACTCGCCCTATGATATTGCCTACCTTGAATTACGTCGGATACTTAAGGACTTACGAGAAGCGAAGCAATTGACCCAGGCTCAACTTGCTCGTAAACTTTCTGTTCCCCAAAGCTTTGTCAGCAAGTATGAGACTGGTGAGCGTCGGATAGATGTTATAGAAACCGCACAGATTTGCCGAGCACTCGAAACGTCAATGACCCAGTTATTGTCTAAACTTTCGAAGCGGCTCAAGTATACTGTTAAAATCAATCCGAAAAACTCAACCATGAGGGGGACTTAATGGCCGACAAAAAGATAAAAAAATCGGCGATTTTGCATACTCCCGAGTTGACCACCCCAACGATGACTAGGATAGTGGATAAAAAGAGAGTTGGTAATGCAACTGCGCGCCGAGCTGCCCAAATCCTTGTAGAAAAACAACTTGGCTTTACTCTACCCACACCTAAACAGAAAAAAAATATTGTCGTAGCTTTTGTTAAGAAAGATATGATCGTCTACGGACGTGCTTTTGACATTATTAAGCTTCTTGCACCTGTTGATCTCGACGACCTATCAGAAGTTGAAGCAAAAATAAATAAGATTCAGCTTCTCGAGATCAAATCAACAAACAAAGATAAAATCAACGTCAACTTTCGAGGATATTTTTTTGGACTTACTGCCGCTGAAGTTCTTGTCGCCCAAAGTCTAAAACAACAGTTCAAATTTGCATTGGTTAACACTCTTACCAATCACCACATCGAACTCAGCTTGAACGAGCTGTTCGGTCGAGCCAAAGGCATTTATCCCACCTGGAGCATTCTGCTGTAACTATATCTGTTATCCTTTGCTGCCCCCACCAGGGACCACCAAGGATCAAATCCCCCAGAGAGAAGCACTTTGGTGATGTTGTTTCTAACCGCGCTGTCCGTCCTTTCGTCAAAGTCGTTCCCGATCCACAATCGATCATCAGCTTCGCGAGGGTTCTTCCATCGATCAGGATCATCTTGGGACTCAGTATGACGTAAAACAATATCGGGAAATCACGATGAATGGCCGCGGCCAAACTCCATGACATGATTTGTCAAAACAACCAGATCATCGAGATGATGCTCAATAACATCCACCATGATCTTTATATCCATTTCCTGGTACTGATGGACCATAATATTGCGAAACCCGACCATTCCCTTTAATTTATTCGCAAGCTCCTCGGGGATGACCTTGACCCGGGCGAGAATCTCAAAACTTTCCTTGCTGTCCTTCGGCATGCCAAGCTTACCTTTTCTGATGACATGATTTGCCAGGTCGATGGCCTGTTCTGCGGCCCGCTGAAGATTTGCGGCGATGGCGTCCTGTTTCAGGTGGTCTTTTTCAAAAGGCAGCTCGGACGGCATGGCATAGTATAGGCGTATCTGCTGTATGCAGCGCTCAATGCTTTCTTTTTTGTTTAAAATCACGTCCAGCATCATTTCAATATTCTCCCAGTCTCCAATATATCTTCCAGGATACCCGCCCGTTCCTCGTTCAGCTTTTGGTAAGAAGAAATGACCTGCATCTCAAATTTATCGACAACACATTCGCTTTGCTGATAGATGATTCTGCCGTGCTGTATGATTTCGTTCTGAAAAACGGTATTTACCGTCCGCATGTTGATAAGGTCCACCGTTCTTTTCAAAACATTTTCGAGTGCGTCCCGGCAATCGCTCATGGCAAGATTTTTCAAGAGCTTGGCTCTTTCATGCGGGAAGAGAACGGCAATGTCCGCGTCGCTGTCCAGTTGCTGGTCCGGCGTCAGATAGGAGCCGAAGAGATAGATCCCCTCCACGTCAGGATAAAAGCTCAGCACTGTTTTTACTATTGTTTCGCCATTCATACACTCACCTCAACAACTCTCATCGCATCGTTCTCGAAAATGTCCGCAACTTCAGGGCAATGCTTGAGGAGCTCTGCATCGATGTTCACAAAATCCCGTAGACACCATAGGCTCTCATTTACAAGGACGAGGAGTGTCCTGGTATCCATGCTTATTCCCCCGGAGTATATCGGAACAGTAACATTATTATACTCTCTTTGCATTTCGAATCAACATCTTGTCGTCTTCACGACGCTTACGATTGCTTTCTTTCTTCGCATCGCCTTTCCGTCCCCAATAAGAGCCGCAGCCCTTTTTCGATCCTGAATGTTCCGTCTTTTTCGCGTTGTATCCCATATCAATTTGAAATTGGGCTGGTCATAGGCTATGCCTTGCGGATCATCTCCACCAGTTCATCGAGCTTCTTCTCGGATATCTTCTTTCCTCGCAGGGTCCGGAACAGGATCGGCAGGCTTGCCGCGATCTTTGCATCATTCAAAAGCTCTTCGGGAATGCGCCCCCCTTCAACAGCGGCGAGGTCGAAGAAAGTGTACCAGTCGTCGGTGCCTTTCCTGATATGCAGGTACTTGGCGTATTCTTCGAGCTTGTCGCTGCCCTGGGGCGGCTGCATGAGCCCTCGTTCGAGCTTGCTGATGTTGCCTGGATCGAGCTTGTTGTCAAGGCAGAACTGGCGCAAGGTCTTCTTGAGGTCAATTCGTTTTTCCTTAAAGAACTCTCCGAATGTCATTTTTGTCGACATGGTGAGCCCTCCCTTCTTTACTGTTGTAATCATAATACAACACTCAGATAGGGCTTGTCAAGGTCTGAAGTTGTATGTTGGTAAACCATGTTCTGGCCATACAGACTGGGGGACCCAGAATCTCCTTGACCCTTTTTCATCGCCCTGCTATATTCAACTCATGAAACGCAAGGTCACCATTCTCCCCGACAACGTCACCGTCGATGTCGATGACAACACGAACCTTTTCAAGGCCGTGAAGGCTTCGGGCGTCTATGTGCTCTCGTCCTGCGGCGGCAAGGGCAACTGCGGCAAGTGCAAGGTCGTTATCAAAGAGGGCTCGGTCGAAAGCGGCAAGTCCCGTTCCTTCCTGTCTCCTGAAGAAGCGGAGCGCGGTTACGCGCTCGCCTGCCTCTCCCGCGTCAAGAGCGACCTGATCGTCGAGATCCCGCAGGAGTCGCGCATGCAGGCAAAGCACAAGATCGCAACGGGCGCGAACAGGGATGAGCTCATCAAGCACATGCAGGAGGCCGGCGGGTGCCTTGAGTCGCGCATCAGCCGCATTTACCTTGAGCTCAACCCCCCCACGATCGACGACAACATAGCGGACTATGAACGGCTCCGGCGCTGCCTCGACAAAAAGGGATTTGATGCGTCCCACCTGCACATGAACTACCTGGTGTTGAAAAAGCTCTCCCATGTGCTGCGGGAAGAGAATTGGAAGGTCACGGTATCGGTCTTCAAGGTCAGCGAAGTGCTGGAGGTCCTGGACATTTTCCCCGGAGACGCCACGAAGACGCGGTACGGCGCCGCCGTGGACATCGGCACAACCACGGTGGTCGTATACCTCGTTGATATGACGAACGGCAACATTATCGGCACCGCTTCGACGTACAACAGCCAGGTGAAGTGCGGAGACGATGTGATCACGCGCATCGTCTATGCAACTGAGCGGAACGGGCTCAAAGAACTTCAGGGCCTTGCCGTGGGCAACATAAACCTGTTGCTTGCCGAGATCGCGGAAAAGAACAAGGTGCCGCAGGGCATGATAGACTACATCGTGGTCGCGGGCAACACCACCATGATGCATTTGTTCTACGGCGTTGATCCCCAGCATATCCGCGAGGAGCCCTATATCCCGACAGCGACCTTCTTCCCGCTCATTCGCGGCAAGAACGTGGGACTGCAGATCCATCCCCAGGCCGTCATTTACTCCATGCCGAACGTGGCCAGCTACGTGGGCGGCGACATTTCCTCCGGCGTGCTCGTATCGCAGATCCACAAGCAGGACAAGGTCTCGCTCTTCATCGACATCGGCACGAACGGCGAGATCGTGCTCGGGAACAAGGAATGGCTCGTGACCGCGGCATGCTCGGCAGGCCCGGCGTTCGAAGGGAGCGGCATCAAGTTCGGCATGCGCGCCATGGAAGGGGCCATCGAAGAGGTCGAGATCGACCCGAAAACGTATGAGGTGAACTTCCGCGTCATCGGAGATTCGAAGCCCATCGGCATCTGCGGTTCCGGCATGATCGACATCCTCGCCGAGATGTATCTGAACGGCGTGATCGACCAGAAGGGAACGATCCGTGAAGAGATCGGGTCAAAACGCATCCGCCGCGGGGAGAGCGGTCTGGAGTTCGTGATCGCCTGGCGCGTGGAGAGTGCGATCAACAAGGAGATCGTGATAACCGAGGTGGACCTTGACAACCTGATCCGCGCCAAGGCCGCGATCTACGCGGGGTTTGCCACGCTGCTCTCGCACATGGACGTGGGATTCGGCGACATCGAGAAGCTTTTCATCGCCGGAGGTTTCGGACGCTATATCGACGTCGAGCGCGCCATCACCATCGGCATGCTGCCCGATCTGCCCGTGGAGAAGTTCCAGTTCCTGGGCAACACGTCCATCATGGGCGCGTACTACGTCCTCCTGTGCGACCAGCTGCGCCACGAGGCGGAAGAGATCGCGAAGAAGATGACCTACATCGAGCTGTCTGTTTCGCGCAGCTTCATGGACGAGTACATGTCCGCGCTGTTCCTGCCGCACACGGATCTGAACGCTTTCCCGACGGTGAAGAAGGAGTTGGAGAAGAGGAAGAAGAAGGGGCAGGGTTGAGGTCTCCTCTGGCCGGATCGCATTAAAACATCCGGAAACCGTTCGGCAGGGTTAATGACCCCCCCCCGAAAAGATCAACGACGACAATAAATTTATTTTTTTGTAACTGGGTGGGCTTTTTTGCCAGACAGGGAGCCTTCAACAGGGTGCCCCAGCGATACTCCCTCCGCGAACCGCATCAAACGCTTGCAGTGTCTTACGACGGCTTCCCAATCCCAGAGATCCGGGTTCTTCAGATGGGGATGAGAATCGAACCAATTCTCCGCCTTTTTCTGACTGTTGCACGAGACGCAGCAGTTGATGAGGGGTAGCTTTTCGAAGTTAAGCTGGAGAATGATTATACCCCAACCTCTGATGACATGCCGGACAACGTGCTCCGCGCCCTTTTGTGTTTCCCGGACGACTTTCCTCTTTTCAACATAGCCCCGGGTGTCCGGGTACCATATTGTGAATCCCACAAATTGCCTATTCGCCTCGATTGCCGCATCGATAAAAGCATTTACGTCCCTGGCCGAAACGAAGTCGCCTGTATTTTCCCCCTCGTCCGTGTTCCTGAGATATACCTCGGGATTTCCAGATTCAAATATGCTTACGATCAGTTTGCCAAGGCCCGTGCGGTCAAGATTTGTGTTTGTCTGCATTTTCCCCGATCTTCCGATCTCCGGCGTCTCCGTTATTATATGCCGCGATTCGTATTTGTCAAATGAAATTGAGTTTGTGCAGGCAACCACCTTGACGTCGAGCGCGTCATCACCATCGGCATGCTGCCCGACCTGCACGTGGACAAGTTCCAGTTCCTGGGCAACACGTCCCTCAGGGGTGCCTGCTACGGCCTCCTGTGCGACCAACTGCGTCATGAGGCGGAAGAGATCGCGAATAAGATGGCCTCTATCGAGCGTTCCGTTTTGCGAAGCTTCATGGACGAGCACCTGTCCGCGCTGTTCCTGCCGCACACGGATCTGAACACTTTCCCGACAGTGAAGAAGGAGCCGGAGACGAGGAAGAAGATGTAGGATTGAGGTTTCTCCCGGCCGGTGCTCGCAGTACCAACCGCAAAGCTACGCTCCTATGCATTATCCATATTCACGGCTTTTTTCACCATATCAAGAATGCCCGGGATGGCCGATGTCACCCGGTTCCAGTTCGGAATAAGCGGCGTACCCATGGGGTTCTCCATGAACATCTTTGAGGCCTGCGTGATCGCGCGGGTAAAGGCTTCAACCGCCTTCGCTTCCGCATGCCGGTCGAATTCCAGGCCATTGATCGCCGCATCGGCCTCATATTTCATGATGGTATCCTCGGCGCTCCTCAGATAGGCCACCGAAAGGGATTTAAAAAAGCCTTCCGAGAACACAACCCCTTCCGAAGCCAGGGTTCTGAAAATAGACTTGCAGATGTCAACGGTCATCTTCATCAGGCCCTTTTCCGCGTCATCCGGCGAGAGATCCTGATGTTTATGTTCGTAGGTCTCGGCAATATCCACCTGGCAGACCCTTCGCGGAGAATAGTTTCGGTAGACTTCAGCAAGCGAGCCGACTTCCAGCCCCCAGTCCCAGGGGATCCTGTTCACCCGCGCCAAATCCGTCGTCATCGAGAATTCCCCGGAGAGTGAATACCGGAAGCTGTCAAGAAACATGAGAAACCCGTGTGGACCGATGAGCTGCTGGATGGAACGGATGATCGGTGTCATCAGAAGCCGAGTTACCCGGCCGTGCATTTTGTTCGTCACCCTGCTGTAGTAACCCTTGCAGAACACATAGTCCAGGTTGGGATTTACCACCGGGTAGCAAAGCCGGGCCAGCATCTCCCGGTTGTAATTGACGATATCGCAGTCATGGAGTGCGATGACATCCGACAGCCCGCGGGCAAGCACGTAACCGTAGGCCAGCCATGCGGAGCGTCCTTTGCCGCGCTGTCCTACGTCAAGGCCGTTCCGAGAGAGGGTTTCATATATTTCAGTGATCCGTTTGCCGTCATTGTGGATGATCTTGACATCGGCAGATATCGGCGACAGAAACTCCCGCACCCGGAGAAACTCTTTTTCCGAAGCCTTGTCGAGGACCAGAACGATCTCCTTCAGGTAATTCACCTTGGCGAGTTCCTTGACGATCCCAGGCATGGCCGGACCCTCGAACTCGGAATAGAGTGACGGCAGTACCAGGGCGATCGGCCGGGTCTTTGAAAAACCATGAAGGTCCGTCTCCATGCGCTCGAGCGATGGGTTGCCGAGCTTGTGCAGCGTGGTAATGATCCCTGTCTGATAAAAATCGGTCATGGGCCTTCCTCCGGTCAGATATGCTCGATATCATCCTTTGCTTCTTCCGCGCGCTTTTCCACGGTCTCCCGCTCGATCATTCGTTTTGCCGCATCGATCCCCCCCACACCGAAGGAGATGGAGAGTGCCAGCACGATCCCGCCGAAGATGATCGAGAAGGCGGCGAGAACGATACCCGGCGCGACCTGGAGCTGTTCCAGCACCATGGCCAGGATCAGGACCGTCAACAGGATCCGTATCGCTTCGGCAAGCAGCCTGGCGTAGTGATACCCGCTGTTCACCGCGGTTATCAGCACCGCCCTGCTGACGAAGCCGGTAAGCGCATAACCGACAAGCAGGATCAGGATCGCGGAAAAAGCACGGGGCAGATACATGAAGAACTGCGATACCAGGCTGTCGATCGCCTGGACCTTGAGCGCGCTCATACCCATCATCAGCGCAACGATGATCATGATCCAGTACAAGATCGAGCCAAGGGCGAGAGACGGCTTGGCCCACAGATCGCCCTTGCGCATGAGCGTTGTCACGCCCATCCGGTCGGACCAGCTGTCGAATTTGATTGCTGTCAGGAACCTCACGAGGATCGCACGCAGCACACGGGCAACGAAAATACCGATGATCAGGATGACCAGCATGGCCAGCAGGTTCGGCAGGAATTGCTTGATCGTGTGAAACACGTCCCGTAATGGTTCAAGTATCAGGTCCAGAAAATCCGTCATAGGGCACCTCCCAAAGATTATTTCCAGCTTGCTGTCAGATATTCCTTGCAGCTCTCAAACTCCTGGCAGAGTTTTTCGATCTCGGCCTCTGCCTCCTCCTGACCCATCTGCTCCACCTCGAGAATGAACGACGCGGTCTTCCCAAGGTAGAGGGGCGTCAGGGACTTGATCAGATGTTCGATTGGCAATTTTTTGTTGTGGAAGGCGATGGCATAATCGTAAATGACCCGCGTCCAGAGCGCGAGGGGGAAGCGAAACTCCCCGTCCCTCAATGTGCCGAGTCTTTCCACTTCCCGGAAATCGCCGGTCCCGAGAATATCGAGCCACAGGTCATGAAGATTATTGAGGCCCTCCCGGAACAAATTCAGCATCCTGCCGGTATTCACCTTGACCTGTTCGAGCCCGACCGAGTATTCAAAACCAAAGGCCGTTACCGCTTCAGACCCGCGGATCGGTTTCCAGACGTCATGATACGTTTCCATAAGTCCGAATGTTGCGCCAACCACCTGATAGAGCATCGCGCTCAGATCAGCGCCGGGGTCCTTGGCATCGTGGATTTTGGCGCCGAGAAACGATTGGGTGACCTTGAACTGGTTCGCGATCGCTGTTGTGGTCATCCAGATGTCGATGCCGAACCGTGCAACATCGGTTTGCCAGACATCCTTGGTGAGGTAAAATTTTGCAAGCTTGCCCGAGAAGCCGAAGTCCCCGCCGATGGGCTGGCGCACACGTTTTCCATAGAGCGCGCGGGTGAGCGGGTAGACGATGCTGTTCGTGATGGTGCCATCATACTTATGCCGGTGGTACAGGGGGGCGATATAATCGAATCCGTCCTCAAGTACCGGCTTGACAAGGAGTTCGATCCACTCGGGCGTAATGCTCCTCAGGTCGGAATCGACGACAACGCATGCCTTCGCGTCCAGCGCTTCGGCGACCTCAAAGATCGTGCGGAAGGCGCTTCCCTTGCCGGGAAGTCCGGAATAGGGGGTTGCGATCTTGAACAGGGGCTCCACCCGGTGGTGCAGAAGGATCGAGGTATAATTCTCGATTGACGTGTTTCGCACCACGTCGAGTGTGCTGTCCATTGAACCGCCATCGGAATTGACCAGCACGCTCTTCCGGTCAGGGAAATACTTTGCCAGCCCGGCCTGGACCGCTCGGACGACATGGCCGATTGTCCGGGCGTTGTTGAAGCTCGGAATGCCTACGACGATATCGGCCTGCTGTATCTTCTCGAGCTGCTCCTGAACTTCTTTTCTGAAGGCAACGGTTTTCATCGTCCGGATCACGCTCCCTTTTTTGCCAATTCCTTCTCAGAATCGCCGCTTTTTTCAAGTAGCATGATCTGGAGGTCCATGACATTCGTTCCCGTGGGTCCTGTTATGACATGGCTCTTGTTACCTGACAACGCGTCGAAGCGCTGGAAGAACAGGTACGAGTCATTATAGTCGAGACAGCGGACAGGGTCTATGCCTAAAGCACGCGCATGTGATGCGGTGCTCCCGTCAACGATGGCGCCTGCGGCATCGGTCGGTCCGTCGGTGCCATCGGTGCCAGCCGACAGCAGGGACACCCCGGTTAGCCCCTCGATCTTCAGGGCAAAGGCCAGTGCAAGCTCCTGGTTCCTGCCGCCCTTCCCCGGACCCTTCACGGTCACCGTGGTCTCGCCGCCGGAGAGAAGACATCGCCTCTCTCCCGGTCTCAGCGCATCGTGCGCGCGAAGCGCGGCCGTTGCCAGAAAACGGGCGGCATCACGCGACTCTCCCTGGAGTTCCCCGGTAATGACCTCCGGTGAAAAGCCGAGTTGCCGGGCCTTCTCTTTTGCAGCGGAAAGGGCCAGGGTAATCCCGCCGATAATCACATTTCTGGTCTTATGAAGACACGAGTCACCGCTTTTCACGGTCTCAAGCTCCTGGTCTTTCATTCCCCGCTCCAGAAATGACAGCACGCGTATTGGTATTTTCTCCTTCAGCCCGTATTTATCGATCACCACCATTGCATCGGCAAAGGTCGTACTGTCCCGGGTGGTCGGGCCCGAAGCGATCACGTCGAGCCGGTCGCCGATAACGTCGGACAGGACCATCGTCACCACCTGTGCCGGGCATGCCGCTTTCGCGAACCGT
Source organism: Nitrospirota bacterium (assembly GCA_023229435.1). NCBI lineage: Bacteria > Pseudomonadati > Nitrospirota > Nitrospirota bacterium. The sequence goes on along the minus strand of JALNZF010000005.1, from coordinate 16,231 downwards.
CCTCCCTTGACCGCGGAAAGATGTTTCCGCACGGCATTCAGCTCTTCGATGGAAGCGCCTGTCTTCAGGAGCAGTGAGGTCACTTCCTGTTTATCGTTCAGCGTCAAGCCGTTCATCGGCGCGACGAGCAGCGCGGAAGCGCCGCCGGACAAGAGACAGATGACGAGGGTCTTCTCATTGGCAGCCCGCACCAGCTCCACGATCCTCTTTGTGCCCTCCACGCCTGCTTCGTTGGGAATGGGATGGGCGGCTTCCACCTGCGTGATGATCTTGAGCGGGGCAGTATGGCCCTCCTTTACGACGATGAGTCCCTCGGTAATCCGGTCACCGAGTGCGTCTTCAATCGCCAAAGCCATGCGCGCCGTGGCCTTCCCGGCCCCGACTACCAGGACACGGTCAAAGGTATCGAGTTCGTACGCCGCACCTGCGGCGTGCAAACAGGTATTCTCGAATGTTATGCTCCTGGTCACCGCAAGGTACGGGTCAACGGCGGCAAGCGCGGCATTGAAGATGTCGAGAAGGTGGCGGTTTTTCATCGCATTATCCCTGATCCCGTTCCCATTAATTTATGCACAGCCTCGTTCCATCCCGCAGGGCCTATTTTTTTGGTGCGATAGAGACCGGGAATATCGATCCTCGGATCGTGACTCCCGTCCTTTCTGCGGACCAGGACCGGATGATCAACGGCCAGAAGAAAAGGAAGATCGTTCAGGCTGTCGCCGAGTCCGACGATACTGAGCGGTCCCTTCGCCCGCTCATAAAGCGTACGCAGAAGAGCAACCGCCTTGCCCTTGTGATGATTTCCCATAAGGTGAAACAAGCGGCCCTGAGTCCACCTCAGGCCGGAGGCCTCGATTGCCTGCAGTACGCGTTCGTCCGTTGCGCCGGGAAATACGAAGGGTTCTCCATATTCCCGCTGTTTCGCCAGAACTGCTTCGTCGAGCGAAAGGCCGGTCAGCGCCGCGACCCCGGCCGGGGTCATATCCCCGAAACCGGTTAGCGGTATCTGCAGCGTATCGCGGAGGCGGATGAACTGTTCGCGGACACCGGCGTAGGGCATCCCGAGGGAAATGACCCGGTACCCGCTGCGTGTCTTGCCTTCCAGGGGGAACGGGAAGTAGCCCTCGGGAATGAAAATGCCGCCGCCGTTTTCAGCAATGAAGGGATGGCGATTTTCAAGCCGATCCCGCCAGACTTCCAGCTCCGCTCGCGTCTTGCTGGAGCAGAGTATCAGCGGCACCCCGCACTCCCGGATCAGTTTCAGTGCCGGTCTGGCCGCGTCGAAGGAGTACGTCGTCGGATGGAGAAGGGTCCCATCCAGATCGGTAATAATGATTATATTCGGCATCATCCTGTTTCCCGCAACGCATACTGAAAATAAATATTGATGACATATGCGAAGATCAGCGCCAAAGCGTCCCATCCAATGCGAAGGAAAGCCTTCTTCTCGAGTCGGAAGGTAAGACTCACCATGGCGATCCCCGTCATGATCACCGCCATAAGGCCGGTGACAGCGTGGGTCTGCGATACATGGGACAGGAGAGGACCTTTTGCATAAACGAGATCGTCGATTGCAAGAATGAAGATGTTGAAGAGGTTGCTTCCGAACAGGTTTGCAATGGCCATATCAGCAGCGCCGATCCTGAGCGCGGCGATTGACACGACCAGTTCGGGAAGCGACGTGGTCATCGCGATGAACGTCGTACCAATAAAACTCCTGCCGAGACCGGTCTCCACGGCAAGCCGGTTTCCGAGAAACGGGAGCCATGCGGCCGCGCCGACGATGATAAGGGCGTTTATAGCATATTTGAACGCCGTTTCCCGTGTCGTCATATGATCATATCGGGCGGCCTCCGAGATCTCACCAACGAAGGTCGCGATCTTTTTCTTTTCGAACAGGAAGACGCTTCTTATACCGACACCATAGATCACGAGGATCGCAGGCGTATACAGGCCTATATGGCCAAACGACGGGATAAGTTCGCCGGCCAGGAGCGACACGGAAGTAAGACCGATCAGGACCACGCCGAAACCCGCCGAGAGGATATGTCCGTGCTCCACCCTGGAAAAAATCGGGGTGGGACCGTGAAGCATATCCATGAGTGATATGATCGCCAGGTTGAAGACACAACTGCCCATGATATCTCCGAGGGCAATGTCGGGGGTGTCGGCAATGGTGACGGAGCTGATCCCGGTGATCAGCTCAGGCAATGATGTTACACTGGCCATAAGAATGAGGCCGACCCATGCCCGGCCAAGCCCCGTCTTTTCGGCGATCACGTCCCCGTATCGGGACAATTTGGTACCGCAATACACGATCACTGCGGAGCACAAAATAAACTGAAGCCACAAAAGGAGCATCAGATCGCCATCCCTTCAGTCTGCCATGATCTTCTATAAATTAAAAAAGGCCAGCAGAAACATTCGAAATGTTTTTCTCTGGCCATCTTTCCCGTCAGGTTTTCACCAGGTCGGGCGCGTCAGTCCGCATTATAATAGTTGATTGATGATAAGCGATCTGCAATCTTTCACGGCGGTTTCACCGGTATCACCATACTATTCAGTATACCGAAGGCTTTAATAAAAGTAAACCCCGATAGTTGAAAAAAAGGGGGTGGGGAACATACTCACTGCCGGATTCACCTAGGGTCGCAAGTCCGAGACCTCCCCAGTATTGTCCCCGATATCCCACGCGCCCGGCCTCACCCTTTTCCCCCTTCCCTTTTAAAGACAACCATACCCAGCGGCGGTAGGGTGATAGAAAGAGAATCATATTTTCCGTGCATAGGCACGGGTGTTGCCTCGACACCGCCGAAATTGCCCTGCCCGCTTCCGCCGTACTCGGGGGAATCGCTGTTCAATATCTCGCGCCAGTATCCGCCCGTGGGCACCCCGAGCCGGTAGTTTTGGCGCGGCACGGGCGTCAGATTGCAGACCACGAGGAGCACCTCTTCGGGTGCTTTCCCTTTTCGGAAATAGCTCACGATGCTCTGCTCCCAGTCGCTGATGTCGTCCCACTCAAAACCGGTATTCACGAAGTCGAGATCATAGAGCGCGGGCTCGTGGCGATACAGGATGTTCAGGTGTTTCATCCAGGTCTGGAGCGCCTGATGGGGAGGATACTGCAGCAGGTGCCAGTCAAGGCTCCTATCATGGTCCCACTCGTCCCACTGGCCGAACTCGGCGCCCATGAACAGGAGCTTTTTACCCGGGTGGGTATACATATATCCGAGGAGCAGCCGCATGTTGGCGAACTTCTGCCAGGCGTCACCCGGCATCTTGTTCATGAGGGAGCCTTTGCCGTGCACCACTTCGTCATGGGACAGGGAGAGCATGAAGTTCTCGAAAAAGGCGTACCAGATGCTGAAGGTCAGCTGATTGTGATGGTATTTCCGGAACACGGGATCAAGCGAAAAATACGCGAGGGTGTCGTGCATCCAGCCCATATTCCACTTCATCCCGAACCCGAGTCCGCCCACATACACCGGTTGCGACACCATGGGCCAGGCCGTGGATTCCTCGGCAATGGTCTGGACGTCGGGATACCTGCGATAGACCTCTTCGTTCAGCCGCCTGAGGAAAGTGATGGCCTCAAGGTTCTCATTGCCGCCGAACTGGTTGGGGATCCACTCTCCCTCCTTGCGCGAGTAGTCGAGGTAGAGCATGGACGCGACCGCATCGATCCTGATGCCGTCAATATGGTATTTCTCCAGCCAGAACAGGGCGCTGCTCACCAGAAAGGCGCGGACCTCGTGCCTGCCGTAATTAAAAATGTAGCTCTTCCAGTCCGGATGAAAACCCTTTTGCGGGTCCGCGTGCTCATAGAGATGGGTCCCGTCAAAGTAGGCAAGACCATGCTCGTCGCTCGGAAAGTGCGACGGCACCCAGTCGAGGATCACGCCGATCCCGTTCTGATGCAAGTGGTCCACGAGATACATGAAGTCCTGCGGGCTGCCATACCGGCTCGATGGAGCGAAATAACCCGTGGTCTGATACCCCCAGGACCCGTAGAACGGGTGCTCCATCACCGGCATGAACTGCACATGGGTAAAGCCCATTTCCTTCACGTAGACCGCGAGGGAGTCCGCCATTTCCCGGTAGGTGAGAAAGCCGTTGTCCCGCTCCAGGGACCGCCTCCACGAACCCAGGTGAACTTCGTAGACCGAAAAGGGGACGTTCAGGTCATTTGCGCGGCGCCGGTCCTTCATCCAGGCGTCGTCGCCCCACTGGTATGCAAGGTCGCAGACAATGGAAGCCGTTCTCGGCGGCGCCTCCCAGCAGAAGGCAAAAGGATCCCCCTTGTCGGCGCGATAACCCGCATGGCGCGAGATGACGTGATATTTATAGAATGCCCCTGCTTCGATACCCGGGATGAACCCTTCCCAGATGCCGGACCCGTCCCAGCGCGCACTCAACAGATGGGATTCCTTGTTCCAATCGTTGAACTCTCCAATGACCGAAACCCGCTCCGCCTCGGGCGCCCAGACCGCGAAGAGCGTGCCCTTCAAGGTATTGTGGACCAACGGATGCGCTCCGAGCTTGTCATAGAGGCTGAAGTGGTTCCCTTCCTTAAACAGGTAGATGTCGTGTTCCGTCAGGAGGCTTATCCCGGGGACGACGCCTGCGGGTCGTATTGACGCCGGCATTGTTTCTTTTTTTGTTGCTTTCTTTTTTACCATGGTGTCTCCCGGTGAAGTGCGCGCTGCGGATACTCTGTGTCATGGCCGTTGCCTGCCATCCGACGGCCCTTGTTCGATGGATCTTCTCTTTTTGATCGATCTCCTGAAGCGCCAGAAAGAAACCGTCGCACCTCCGATCAGCATGCCGATGAGCACGCAAAGAAGTATGATAACGGCGAGTGACGCCTCAAATTTCCACGATAGAAAGGAAACGACGACGGGCGCCGCGTTTTGTACTGAAAAGAGGACCATTACGGCTGCCACTGCAATTACAAAAACGAGCGTAATCATGCATTCTCCCTTCTCTTCCTTCTCATGAGGGCCGTGATCAAGAAAAGTCCAACTGTCATAAGCCTGCGCCAAAAGAATGAATCGGGCGTGGTCCGGCAATAACACGTTCGATGGCGCTGCGGTGATCAGGCGGGTGTTCATGAGAGTCGACCGCATCGATCTGCAGGGAACGTCCGTCAATGCGCATGAAAAGGGCGGGTGCCCCGGGTACTTTTTGAGATCCCGGGCGCCTGCAATGTGAAACGGGTATGGTCATTGATGCAAAGAGCGGCGGATTTATCGTTTGACGGTTTTTTTTGCGACCGTGGTTTTTTCCCCTGATTCGAGAGCTTTGATCTGCGCCTCGAGTTTCTTCAGCCGGGAGACGATGTTCCTTGCTTTCGCGTCGAGCGACGGATTTTTTGTCCGGGCGCCCATGAGCACATATACCCGGGCGCCAAGATCAGAGAACCCCTGGTGGACCTTTGTCTTGAGCGTAAAAAGCTTATACTGAAGTTTTCCCTCGTCGCTGAGCTCGCCGACTTTCTTTTGGGCAACGATCGCGCCTTTTTTTAAGGCCACCATGCCTTTTCCTATGCCTATTTGCAGGTCCTTCTTGATCGTTTCCCATTTCATGCCTTCAAAATAGCTCATCCCATCCTCCTTGTGGAAAGACCTTCAAGTGCGTGATGTTATTATACCATATGCCGGAGCCGTTAAAATAAAAAAGCGGGATGGCCGATCGGCCATCCCGCTTTTTAACGGATCACTATTGTACCGCTGAACTACCTGCCCATCGGACCACCTGGGCCACCCATTCCACGCTGCTGTTTCATATCCCCCCGCATCTCCATCATCTCTGCCCGGTGTTTTTCCCTGCAGGTCCTGATGTCGTCGTGGTTCGTTGCCGCCTGTATGCAATTCTTTGCCTCTTGAAGGCTGGTCATCCGCCCATCGAGCATCTTCAGAATATCACTCTTCCTCTGGTCAAAATTCGGTGGCGGTGCATTCTGCGGCTGGCCGCCATCAGCCGCGAATGCCGATACCGCTAATACCAGAGACAATGCTACTGCTGCGATCAAGGCTCTTTTCATAATTCTTCCTCCTCCTCATGGTTTTTTTATCAGTGCAACGCTGTATGGTAAGACACCATGAAGGTGAAAAGGTTAAAACAGTATTTTCATAAAAAAGATCGATCAGTTTTTCGTCTTCACAGCCTGCAGGAACGAGTCGTTCTTCAGAAGAGCGTAGATCACATCGATGCAGGCGTTACTCAGGGCCTCATTATAGTTGTCGGCATTATAGGATCTGCCCCAGCGATTGGAACTGACCGCGGTCATTCCTTCCCAGAGCACGTCGCCAGTCTTTGACCTTATCCGTACCTTCAAACCGATATCCGCCTTGTAAGCCGACTCTTCGGTCACGTAAAATTTGACGACATCGGCCTCGAGCGACAAAGTGCCCCCGTCTTTGACGACAGCGATGTCAAATTCCGAAAGAATTTTTCCGAATCTGTCGGTTAACCATGCGGCGACATTGTCCCGGGTGGTTACGTAGCGTATCTTGCCGAAAGATTTGGTCTCGACATTTTTACCGATCTCAGAAGGCCTCTTTCTCAGATCATTGAATGGTTTTATGGTGAATGTCGCCTTTTGAAAGGCCGTCAGATCGATCGCATCCAGGGCACTGATCGTTTCCGTCGGCTTCCAGACAAGCGGGATATTGAGCAGGCTGGAACCGGCATACGCATTTTCGGCGTCAGTGATTTGCGGAACAGCCTTCGGAACATCCTGCGTTTCGCCGATCGAAATCGTGGTCATGCCCTGCAAACCTGTCAGTAATAGTACCATGAAGAACAGTTGGACGATTCTCATCCTATTGACTCCTTTCCGCAAGAGAGAATAAACGCGGCGGGTAACCTGGTTCACCGGCGTATTAACGTACAGTGCGCTCACGCGGGGATACCTCTTCGCCCGGAGAAGTGCGGGATGGCGGCACGATCCGTTCTGAGAACGGCCGGCACCTGATCGCAGCATTGCCGGAAAAAAACAGTGCCCTACGTTACCTTGACCTTCTTGTTCAGCTGTCTGATCTTTGCCAGGATCTCTTTTGTCGAGGGGAGGTCCGCGGGAGGCTTGTCCGGCGCCGTTATCCCCTCAAAGAACGTGGCGCTATAGAGATTGTAATAGTCGAGGATGTCGAGACAGTCATTGCCTATGGCTGTTCCATACCGGAGGTGATATATCTGTCCTTCCTTGAAATACATCCGGAGGATGTCCTCGCTGGTTTCGCGGATATTGACATAGAGTGCGCCGTTCTTTCGTGCCGTAAGAATATCCTGGATAACGTCCGCGAATAACTGCTCCTGTTCCATTGGTCACCTCCGATAACGCGTAAGACCGGACCTCCGGCCGATTTTTGTTGATCGTGCAGCAAAGAAAGATATCAGAAACGGGTACAATTCTCGATAGTCGTCATGGATGGATCAGCAAGGGGGCAATACACTATTCAACGCAACGAGCGCACCTTCATCTCCACCGGCTGTTTCAGCGGTCCGCCGCCGACCCGTGCGGGATGGCCCACGGGGACCACGGCCATGAACTCGCCTTCGGGCTCGCCAAGGAAGCGGAGCACTTCGTCCTTGATAAGATAGAGCACGCCGAGCCAGACCGTGCCGAGGCCGAGGGAGGCGGCGGCGAGCAGGATGTTCTCGACCGCAGCGGCCGAACTCTGGACCTCCATGGTCCGGAAGAAGTCGTGGGCCGTCTCCTTTTCCACCTTGAAGAGCTCGGTCCCGTGTTTGATGAGTTCTCCCGTGTTCGCCACGGCGATGACCACCGGCGCCGACACGATGCTCTTCGCTCCCATTCGCAGGAGTGCCGCGGCCGGCCGGGGAAAGGCCGCCGACTGCGCGGTCACGAGCTGCGCCAATTCCTGCTTCTTCCCGTCCCGGAGGATGATGAACCGCCATGCCTGCCGGTTGTGGGCCGACGGCGCCGCGTTTGCCGCATGCAACAGGACCTTGATCTCTTCATCGTTCACGTCGTCCCTGGTGAAGGTCCTGACGCTGTGGCGGTCCTTGATCGTTCTGAGGGTCTCATTACGAAAAAAAACGGAATCATCGGGCAGCATGATGTGCCTCCGTATCATTGCGATATAGCGTGAACATATCAGACATGGTCTTTGAAGTCAAGCTTGACCGCATCAAAAGGGGGAGAGAAGGGGTCATGCACAGGGAACAGGGAAGGTGTTCCATCGCTTTATCGCTGACGGAGGACAGGATTAACTTTAAAAAGGAGCCTTCTTGAGAATGCTGTGACCATCCCACCCTACTCTTTACTCATACGCTTTCGCAGCTGCTCGACGAGCTGCTTCGCTGCCGGACCGTCTTTGATCCTTACCGCACCAATGACGAATCGGCCAGCCTGCTCGACAAATACCTTTCCGTACAGCGGATCGATCGCTTCCAGAGAGGTCCGGCCCTTCCCGTCGGTCACGAGAGCGTCGCTTCCCGATGTTTTTAAATAGGAACGGTATTGATCAAAGGTCTTGCGAGCGGCATCCCCCGATTGCTCGGTGACGACGAAGACCTGCACCTGCTCGTTGTTCAGCAATGCATCAGCGATCAAACCCCTCCGGAAAAAATCGTACCCAAGCAGGCTTTGAGCAACATACCGTTCGCTCCTCTTCACTACGGCCGGGACAGCGAAGGCATCGAGTTCCTCAGGCCTATCCGCGGACTTCGGCAGGTTCTGCGAGATGGCTTTTGCGCAGGCGAGGAACACCTCCTGTGCAATGCTCGTCGCACCCGTGACCTGGAGTCTCACAAAGTAGCGGTCCTGGTAAAAGAACACCTGGGACGATGAGATTGTTCCCTGTACCCCGACGGCAATGTCGGCATCATCCTTTCTGCGATAATTGGCGAACATCCCGAAGGCATCGAGCAGCGAGCCCATCTTATAGACATCGGCATCCACGGCGATCTTCGGGTCCTGTTTATTCTCGTATCTCGCGTACGCGAGCTTTTCGAACCCGTAGGGAAAATAGAGCTCCGACTCTCCATTGATACGGTCGAAGAGCGTGTTCTTGTCAAAGAGGGTCACTTTCCCGTCCATGGTCCAGCCTTCGGCACAGGCGACCGCGGGCAGGGACTTTTCCATTACGATCTCCGCGCAGAATGCCGGGATTGCTGCCGAGATCATGGAGAATATAACGACAGCGATCAGTTTGGGGTAGTGCATTGATTCCCTCACAATTCAAACAGCGCAAACCGTGCTCATGGTTGTCCAACGCTCTCTATGCCAGCATTGTCCTTGCTTGCTGCATCTTTGCCGCGATGTTCAGTCCCTTTTCACAGTGCGCCACACAGACCGGACATTCAAGACATGCCATGGCCGAAGCGGTCCTGGGGACCTCGCGGTACGTGGACAGCGCGAGCTCACGGCTCTTGTACCCTTCCGCGTACATCAATGAACGGTTGATGGTGCTGATCTCCACGCCCCGGGGACACGTCCCTTCGCAGGTTCCGCAGAGATCGCAGTAGAAGCCTGCCACGGCGGCATGATATTTCCGCAGGATCTGCGCATCAGCGGTCTTGAACGGCATGCCCATGACCGCGATGTTTTCCCTGAGGTTGGCCAGGTCTTTCATTCCCGGGATCGCCATGGTGATGTTCGGGTTCTGGAGCGCCCACTTGAGGGCCGCCTGATGGGGGCTGATCGCTCCCATTGCCTCGGTCTTGTACCCGCCCGCCTGCGTCTTCATCGCGATGATGCCGATGCCGGCCTTTGCCGCCCGTTCTATCGCCGCACCAATGTTCTTGTGACTTTCAAAATTATAGGCAACCAGGGCCGTATCAAAGAACCGGTCTTTGTCGTCCACCAGGGCATTCAGCACTTCGGGCTGGTTCTTGTGCGTGGTCACACCGAAGAAACGCACCTTGCCCTGCTGTTTCAGTTTGGCGAGGGCCTCGCGGGTCTCGGGAATGAATATCCGCTCCCTGTCCGTAAGATTATGGAGCTGGATCACGTCGATATAATCGGTCTCGAGCGTCTTGAGGCTTGTCTCCACATCCCTGATAATGTCTTCCTTTGCTTTCGAGCCCGGCAGGGTCTTGGTCGCCACATACACCTTGTCACGCCTGCCTTTCAGTGCTTTGGCGACGATCTCCTCGTTCTTGCCGTCCATGTATTTTCGGGCCGTGTCAACATAGTTGACGCCGTTGTCAAAGGCGATCTTCAAGACCTCCGGCTCCGGCGTGAGCATGGCGCCAAAGCTCACGACCGAGATCTTCATTCCCGTCCTGCCAAGGGTCCGGTACACCGGCTTGGGAAAAACAAACGGTCCTGGCGCCGCAAGGTTCTGCACGGCCCCGGCAAGGGCGCTCCCTCCGAGCAGGACCGACGTGGTCCCGACCATGCCGACTTTCAAGAACGTTCTCCTGTTCATTCCTCCCGGTTTTTTTTCGTTGTCCATGGCAACCTCCTTCACCTGAAGTTTTCATTACAACCTGCGGCATAACGCCGCACGCTGTAATCGGTCGAGAACTTATTCTTTAACGGGGGTTATGTTTTCCGACATAAGTTTTGCTATGGACTTGGTAAAGGCGGCGGGGTCCTTGAGTTTCGAACCTTCGAGCAGGAGCGCCTGGTTATACAGCAGGTCGATATATTCCTTTAACACCTGTTCATTGCCGCCTTTGTCGATCAGGCTGTTCATGGCCTCGAGAACCTGGTGCGCTGGATTGATCTCCAGGATCCTCTTGTCCGACGGCACATCCTGGCCCATGGACTTGAGCAGTTTCTCCATCTGGGGATCAAGCCCGCCTTCGTCGGCAACAAGGCAGCAGGCCGAGTCCTTGAGCCTGCCGGACAGGCGCACGTCCTTCACCTCGTTCTTTAATTGCTCTTTTATGATGCCGAGCAGTTTCCCGAATTTTTCCTTCGATCGTTCCTTTTCTGCTTCGCCGGACTTGTCAAGATTGACATCGCCTTTGATGACCGATTTTATCTTCTTGCCCTTGTATTCCTTCAGGTCAAGCATGATGAAGTCATCGATATCATCGTTCATGATCATGACTTCATAGCCCTTTTCGCGGAAGGCCTCGAGGTAGGGCGATTGCAGGACATTCTCATCAGGCCTGCCGGTGATGTAATAGATTTCAGCCTGCGCGATCGGCATGTTCTTCACATAGTCGTCGAAGGTCGTATACTTTCCCGGCTCGGTCTTGGTGGAAGAAAACAGCAGGAGATCGGCGATCTGCTCCTTTTTGGAAAAATCGAAATGGATTCCTTCTTTCAGGACCCTGCCGAACTCCTTGTGGAAATCGAGATAGGCGTCATAGGTGTTCTTCTTCATGTCCCCGAGGGTGTCGAGCACTTTCCTGGTGATGTTCTTTTTGATGACCTCGACATGTTTGTTGGACTGCAGGATCTCGCGCGATACGTTCAGCGGAAGGTCCGACGAGTCGACCACGCCCTTTACAAAACGCAAATACTCGGGAATGAGCTGTTCGCAATGGTCCATGATCTGCACGCGTTTGACGTACAGGGTCGGGCCGATCTTGTAGTCCTTGTACAGGATCCCATAGGGGGCCTTCGCAGGGACATAGAGAAGCGCGGTGAACTCCGAGGTGCCCTCGGCGCGGTAATGGATGACCTTTGCCGGTTCGCCGAAGTCATGGGAGATGTGCTTGTAGAAGTCATTGTATTCCTCGGCCGTTATTTCGGACTGGTCCTTGAGCCAGATGGCCTTGCCGGCGTTCATGGTCTCTTCCTCGGAGACCTTGATCTTTTTGTTCTTGTCGGCCGGATCCTCTTTTTCCCGTTCAATGTCCATGACCACGGGATGAGCGATGTAATCGGAGTATTTTCTGATAACCTGCCTGATCTCCCATTCATCAAGGTAATTCTTGTCCTCACCCTTGAGATGAAGGACCACATCGGTGCCGGCCCGCTCCTTTTCCGCTTCGTCGATGAGGAACGAACCGTCGGCGGTGGATTCCCATTTGACCGCTTTTTTTGTTGTCTCCGTGGCTTTCCGGGTCATTACCGAGACCTTGTCGGCAACCATGAAGGATGAATAGAAACCGACGCCGAACTGCCCGATGAGCTCGGGTTTGTCCTTCAGGGCCTTGCTCTGGAGGGCCCGCAGAAAATCCTTTGAGCCCGAATGCGCGATGGTGCCGAGCTCCGCAATGACCTCGTCATGGGTCATACCGATGCCGTTGTCGCTGACCGTCAGCGTGCCTGCTGCTTTGTCCACGATGATCTTGATCTTCCATTCGCCCGTATTGGCCAGGATGTCCTTGTTCGTGAGCGATTCGAAGCGGGCCTTGTCAATGGCATCGGAGGCATTCGAGATCAGTTCCCTCAGAAAGATCTCCTTGTGAGAGTAGAGGGAGTGGATCATCAGGTCCAGAAGCTCTTTTACTTCGGTCTTAAATTCCATTTTTTCAGCGGTCATAGGGACACCTCGTGATGTGATTAAGGACATATCAACGGCTTGACGGACATGAGCCGTACCGTTCATAAGCGGCAGCGAGAAACCGCAGGGTTTTCAAGAGACTATATATACCCATACTGTTCGTTTCTGTCAAGGGCTTTGATGGAGTTTTCCGGGTAATTAATATTCAGTTGATTTTTTCAAGAAAAGGAATATAATCCTGCCGTTTTGTTCTGATGCTGCGGATCTGAACCTGCCAGGTAGCAGGAACAGGCGACAGAGCTAAAAGAAAATCATCGCTGCAGTGCGTTTTTCATCTAATTTATCTTATTTCGACAAGCGCGCGGCAGTTACTCTCATGAGAAGAAAGGGGGTGAATGAACGTGAAAAAGATCTATGCAATTATAGCAGTCCTGACCGTGGCCGCGGTTTTTGTTTTTGCCGGATGCCAGAAGCAGGAGGCGCCGAAGCCTGCGGAACAGTCGGCACCGACCTCGACGATGCCTGCAGCAACGCCTGAAGCGAAGTAGTCTCCCGGCAGACAAACCACAAAAGGCCCTCCGGCTTGTCCGGCGGGCCTTTTCTAATTTGTTTTTAGCTTCTTTCTGAACACCTCGATTCCGTCGGGTGTATAATAAGATCAGGAAAGTGAGGAGCGTGCCATGTTAAAAGAAATTCTATCAGGCGTCGTGGTCCTTCTATTAATGATGCTGGTCAGTGTGCCTGCTTATTCCGGCAGCGAACAGCCAGAGGGAAAAGCGCTGGTTACGGAGATAAAATTTATGAAACCATCTCAAGAAGAGTTAAAGCGGAAGCTGACACCTATGCAGTACACGGTGACGCAGAAGAACGGTACGGAGCCGCCATTCAATAACGAGTATCATGACAATAAACGACCCGGCATCTACGTTGATATCGTCTCCGGCGAACCTCTGTTCAGCTCGCTTGATAAGTTCGATTCAGGAACCGGCTGGCCGAGCTTCACCAAACCCCTCGAGCCGGGTAATATCGTGGAAAAAGAGGACCGGGGCTGGTTCTCTGTCCGGACCGAGGTCCGGAGCAGGAACGCCGACTCGCACGTGGGCCATGTTTTTAATGACGGCCCCAAACCGACGGGCCTGCGTTACTGCATGAATTCAGCCGCGCTCCGGTTCGTTCCCCGGGAAGACCTGGCGAAAGAGGGGTATGGAAAGTATCTGCCGCTCTTCGAGAAACAGTCTCGTTGATCTGAAGCGGAGACTCTATGCGCTTGCGAGATATTCGATGATCTTTTCGCGGACGGTCTTGAATGTCCGCTCGAACCGTGTCTCATCCGATTCGAGAAGCGTGATGCGGAACCCTTTGAGGTCGCAGCTGAACCCGGTCAGGGGGACTACGCAGATGCCGGTGGCGGCGAGAAGATAATACACGAACCGCTTGTCAAGCGCCACGCTGCTGGTTATTCGCTCGATCAGTTCTTTAACGGCTTTGTCCTTTATGGGCAGGGACTGTTTGCCGTTCAGCGCGTCTTCCTCGAACATCACCGTCATATAGAATGCGCCGTTCGTCCTGTTCACAATGGTTCCCTTGATGCCCTTGAGCAGATCGTAGGCGATGTTCGAGCGCTTCTCGTACATCTTGTTTCTCCGTTCCACATTGGCGGGATACCGCTTGTCCCCGAGGATTCGCGGTATTACCGTCTGCGGAAGGGTGGTGGAGCAGACCTCGAGCATCTTGTCGTCCAGGATGCTCTTTACGTACTTCGTGAATACCGGGTCGTTCTTCTGGTTATAGACCTCGATCCAGCCGCATCGCGAACCCGGCCACGGCAGTTCCTTCGAGATGCCCTTCATGGAGATGCCGCACACATCACCGATCACCTCGGCGAGCGGCACCGCCTTTTTCCCGTTGTAGGCCATGTTGGTATAGATCTCGTCGCAGACAATGAACAGGTCGAACTCCTTCGCGATGGCCACGATCTCCTGCAGGATCTTTTTGGGATAGACCGCGCCGGTGGGATTATCGGGGTTGATGACGAGGATCCCGGAGATCGCGGGATTATACTTCACCTTCATCCTGAGGTCGTCGACGTCGGGATACCACAGGTTCTTGGGGTCCAGATTGTAGGAAAGATATTCCGAGCCTGCATGCGACGCCTCTGCCGATGAATGCGTACTGTAGGCCGGGCTCGGCCCGATCACCCGGTATTCCTTTTTCAGTTGGCCGTAGACTTTGCCGATCGCGTCGCCGAGACCGTTGAAGAAGATGATGTCCTCTTTCGTGATCCTGACGCTGCCGTTCTTGTTCGCCAGCTCCGCCAGAAACTCTCGGGTCGCCTCAAGTCCTTTGGTCGGTGAATAGGCGTAGGTGGCGTCCTCACGCGTTGCCGCAGTCACGATGTCCTTGATCCAGTCGGGGATCTTTTCCCCCTTCTGCACCGGATCGCCGATGTTCTCCCAGATGATCTCGATGCCGAGCTTGCCGAATTCCTTGGCAACGGCCACGATCTCGCGGATCTCGTACTTCAGTTCGTCGGCGCCGATGGAAACAATATTATTTCTCATACCGTATTTTCCCGCTTTCTCATTTTCTCATTGCGCTCTGTCGGCGCTGTGGTGCAATCCGCTCCATTCCGCTGTTCTTTTTTCATATTACCAAATAACAGGGGGCTGAGTAAAGGGAATTATTGTGCAATATAAGCAGGTAATAATGTTTCAACGCGAGCGCAGTCTTCCGCTCACGTATTCCCGCATGATCTCGATCGCACCGGCGATTTCCTCGTTCCGCGGCAGCATTTCCGCGATCTTGCGAATGTAGTCCCGTTCCACAACCATCCGCAGGGAGCACGTGAAATTGAGGTCATAGAGCCAGGCCAGTTGCAGCAGCTTGAAATCGTTCAGGGTCGTGAGCGCATCCTTCCTGGCCATCTCTCCCCGGACAAGGCAGGCAAGGACTTCCGGTGAGTATTTCCCCGGCACATCGGGAAGGCCGAGCGCAACGGCCTCCGCCCTGCTCCCTTCGTCCTGCTCAAAGTATTCGATAACCACCCGCAGGATATCGAGTTTATCCGCATCGCGGATGAGCCTGGCGAAACGAAGGGATCTCTCGTCAAGTCCGCCGGGAAGAGTGAAGACATTATGCAGCGTCACCGAGCGGATAATGAGCTCCTGCTCCTGCTTCGGCAGGCCGGCCAGCACATTGTTTTCCAGGATCACCTTTGTCCCCAGGACCGCATGATTTACCGAGATACTGTCGTCGAAGGTCTTGTACTGCTGATATTGCGAGAACCTGCCGACGTCATGGAACAGGGCGATTGCCTCCGAGAGTCGCGCCTCCGGCGCGATCAGGCCCAGGTCCTCCGCGATCCTTACGGCGTTCAAACAGACCTCGTGCGTGTGATCCCGCTTTATGGCGATGTTCCGCTGGTCCAGTTCGGTCGGCAGGGAAAATGATGCGCAGTAGTCCGCAAACCAGTCCTTCAGTAAAATTAGTTCGTTTTGATCCATCGATGCCCGGCTCCGTGAGTTTGGTGATTGTACTGCAATGGCAACTGTTGAGTCAAGGAGTTCCCGGCCGGCGGGCGATTCTTTTGTAACTACTCAGATTTGCCGCAAAAGAACTCAAAGAAAAAACCTGAAACCATGTATTTCAGTTTTAATTCTCTCTGCGATCCTTGCGTTCTTTCGCGGCTAACAGATTTTGACCTGATTTGACCTGAGTAGTTACTTTCTTTTTGTAATCCCAAAATGATAATGTCCTAATTCGCCAAAATAGAAATGTCCTATTTCCAGTTACAATGCCTAACGTTAATAGGAGGGCATTGTGGCAGAAAAGGACATGATCACCATGAGCAGGGAGGA